>JACPSA010000074.1 GCA_016193545.1 Chloroflexota bacterium | reverse complement strand
TTTTTCGGCTTGCTCTACACACCGCTAGAACTAGGCCTCTCGATAACAATGCAGCTGATTTCCCGCAAGCATGAGTCCGCAGCCGACCGCTTTGCCGCCCAGACCATAGATGAACCACTCAGTCTCACCGAGGCGCTGAAGAAACTGGCTGCCACCAACCTGTCCAACCTGACGCCCCACCCCTTCTATGTTTTCCTGAACTACTCCCATCCACCCCTCCAGGAGCGGATGCAGGCAATCGAAGAGACAAGGAATCAGCCTGGAGAGCGTAACGCCGAAAAAGCCCAATTATAGCGTCCAACCTATCCCCTATCAAGCTGTCCGAGAATTGTCATTCCGTGCTTGACACGGAATCCAGGTGGGGTGGCAACGCTGGATTCCCACTTGCGTGGGAATGACAAAACGACCTACCGAAGTCGCCGGACCACACCAATCAGTCCGATGATAAGGCCGGTAGAACCAGCCAAATAAGCCAGGAAGCTCAGGCCAAAACTCGGCGGGACCAGCCGGATGACCATGAGGAAAAGCATCAGAAACCCGAGAAGGAGAAGGGCAAAGCCAGCAGCAATCAATATCAGCGGGTTTATTTTTCTCATTTGCGGTAAAGCCAGCAACTAACCAAATGCCCCGGCTCAGGCTCAAACTCGGTCGGCTCTTCCTTATCGCATAACCCGGGGATGATGGCAGAACAACGCGGGTGGAATCGGCATCCTGGGGGCGGGTTCAGCAGACTCGGTGGTTCTCCCGGGGGCACCTCTCTAAAGGTCTGCGCATTCGCCGCATCAGGGTCGGGAATGGCAGCAATCAGAGCCTTAGTATAGGGGTGGTAAGGATTATTGAGAAGACTGCCGACGGCTGCTTTTTCCACTATCTTACCGGCGTACATCACCAGAACGCGCTGAGAGAAATAGCGGACGGTGGCGAGGTCATGAGTCACATATAGGACACTGAGGTCGTGTGCCTGCTGTAACTGCTTGAGAAGCTGGAGTACCTCCACCCTGACCGACGCATCGAGCATGGAAACCGGCTCGTCAGCCACCACCAGTTTAGGCTGCAAGATAATAGCCCGGGCGATTACCACCCGTTGCTGCTGGCCACCACTGAGCATATGCGGAAACTTGGACAGGAATTCCCCAGGCAGTTTCACCTCTTCCAACACTTTACGTACCCGGCTCTCGTTTTCACTTCGGTTCATCACCCGGTTAATGAGCAGAGGCTCCAGCAAAATCTGGCGCAGGGTCATGAACGGCGGTAGTGCCCCATATGGGTCCTGCTGCACGTACCCCACCTGGGAATGGTACCATTGCAGCCTGTGCGCATCCATGTCTCTCAAGTTCTCGCTCTGAAACAGAATATCGCCTCTGGTGGCCCGATGAAGGCTGAGGATGGTTTTCGCCATAGTGGACTTACCGGAACCGCTCTCGCCGACCACCGCCACCGCTTCACCTCGCTGGAGGTCGAAGCTAACACCGTCAACAGCCCGCACGAAGCCGGCGCGGCCAAAGCCCCACCGCCTCAGCTCGAACCACATCGCCACATCCCGCACGGAAAGGACCCGGTTATCTTCAATATGTTCTGTCATATGTAAAGCCAACACTTCACCTTCCGGCCGCCAGGCAATTCCTTCATCGGCGGCTCATCATCGCACGGAGCAAACCGGCGCTCACAGCGCGCGGCAAAACGGCACCCCTTGAATGGATTGATTAACTCCGCAGGCTGCCCCGGTATAAATTCGGGCGCTCTCTCCTCATGGAGCCTCGGCACACTGGCCATGAGCTTCTTCGAGTAAGGATGGAGAGGTTCACGATAAAAAGCCTCAGCGCGGCTCAGTTCAACCAGTTGCCCGGCATACATCACGGCGATGCTATCCGCCAGCTCGCTACAGGCGCCAACGTCATGGCTGACAAAGATAAAACTTCTTTCGGATTGTTGCTTGATGCGTTTCAAGAGATTCATAATGTTAGCCTGTGTCAGTACATCCAGCGCTGAAGTCGGCTCGTCGAGGATGAGCAGTGGCGGGTCTGCCACCAGAGCCATGGCGATGGCTGTCCGCTGTCGCATGCCTCCGCTCAGCTCAAAAGCGTAGCGCTGCAGAAATCCCTCCGGCACCCCGACAAGGCGGAATGTCTCCCGTGTACGCGCCAGCGCCTCTTCCTTCTTCATCAGGCCGTGGGCTACCAATGGCTCGGCAACCTGGTCACCGACTTTCAGCACCGGATTTAACGAATTCATGGCCGCCTGCGGAACGGAGGAGACCTTAACCCAGCGTACCTCGCATCGAAAACGCTCCTCATTAAGTGTCATTACATCCATTCCATCCATAAAGATACGACCTCTGTAGGTAGCTATGTTCCGCGGGAGAAGCCGTAAAATAGCCCGAATCAGTGAACTCTTGCCACAACCTGACTCGCCAATCACCGCCAGGGCTTGCTTCGAGCCAACATCAAAAGTAACGCCGTCCACCGCCTGCACGATACCCCGCGATGTCCGGTAGTAGAGGAACAGGTCTTCGACTCTCAGAATCACTTTTTCCATTACTCTGTCCTCAGCCTTGGATTGAATATGCGGTCCAGAGCATAACCAAGCATGGCAAAGCCGAACCCGGTCAACATGAGGAAAAAGGCGGGCATCAACACGGTATGATAATAACCCTTATACAGTGCGCCGCTCTGGAAAGCATCATTCAGTACCTTACCCCACGTCGGCAGAACAGGGTCGCCCAAGCCCAGAATTGCCAGTGCCGCTTCCAAAAAGACGAGAGAAGGTATCAGCAGGACAAACTGGGGAACGAGCACCGGCACAATCCTGGGCACCATGTAGCGGAAGATAATCCGCCGATTTCCGGCTCCGTAAGCACGCGCCGCCTCAATATAAGGCAAGTCCCGTACCTGGAGGAAGATAGCCCGGTAGGACTTAATGCCGAGGCTGAAGATACCCAGTAAAATAATCACCCCCAACATTACCCAGATGCTGCGCGAGTAGAATGTGCCTATTAAGATGAGAATAGGTAATGCCGGCAAAATAGCGTTCAATTCGGTAATGCGCTGTATGACAGCATCAACCCACCTGCCGTACCAAACGCCAATGGCAGCGATAATCAGAGTCGTAAAAATCGAGCCAGCAGCCGCCAGTAACCCGAAGGCTAAAGCCACCGGCGTCCCCCACAGGAGCGCCAACCACAAGTCACGGCGCCGATCATCGGTTCCGGCCACTCCGGACACCTTACCATACACAACCAACTTGGCATCGATGTCTGACGCCTCCTCAAATAACAAAACATTGGCAACCAGTTCATAGCGACCTTTCAACACGGTAGCCTCTCCGGCTGCCGGGTCAGCAAAAAGTCCCACCTCCGGAGTCTGACCTCCAAACCTTGCCGTCAGGCGCTGGTCCAGCGAGACACTATAACGCTCCCTGGCCGATAGACCGCGCTCACCCAGCGCTATTTCCCGATTATCCGGCGTCAGCCATAACAAGGACACCTGTGGCCTCCGCTGGTCGAATTTAGCTTCAAAGAAGATTGTTACCTCGCTCGGAAAATCATCATATTGATAATCAAAAGGCAGGGCGACCTTAACTGCTTTAACGCCTCCCGTGTCTTCTGATTTGCCCGCAGCGCTCCCAGCATTGACGATGATTGTCTCAGGCAGATTGACCCCTGGCCAGAAATTAACCCAAGCCGGCAAGGCATTGCGGGGACTATCGTCCCAGATTCCTTCTCCACCCCTCCAGAGCCTGATTGCTTCGCTATAGGGTATCGCCAGCACGGCATATATCGCCAGACAGAGCAGCCCGCCAATGACCACCAGCCCAGCGACAGCTGAGGGATGCCGCAAGAGCTGCTTAAACTGCTGCCGTAACCAGCTCATTGCTTTCTTTCCTCGCCAACTTTTACCCGGGGGTCAACAAGCGCGTAAACAATGTCCAGCAAAAAGACCGTAAACGCGAGAAGATAGGCATAAATAACCTCGGCGCCGATGACGACCGGAGTGTCAAAAGCACTGACAGCCTGAAAGAGGAGCCGACCCAGCCCGGGCCAGTTGAAAACAGTTTCCAGGATAATCGAGCCTGTCCAGATGCCGATAAGCCCCAGAGAAAAGGTAGTGATAATTGTGGGCAGGGTTGGCCTCAGAATATAGCGACGCTCGATGGTCGACGACGATAGTCCCTTGGCCTTCGCCATCTCCACATAGTCCTCAGCCGAGTAGATAAGAAAAAAGGTCCGCCACGAGTAGATTGTGGCGAAAACTGAGCCAATAGTGATGGCGGCAACCGGCAGAATCATGTGCTTGAGCACGCTCAGACCGTATTCCAACGCCGACTGAGGAGGTGGCGAGGTTACCATGCCACCGAAGGGCAGGACTTTTAGCATGGCAGCGAAAATGAGGATAAGGAAAACTCCGTAAAACCAGGAGGGTGCCACCGAGGTTGGAACCAGGGCAACTACCGCCCGGTCCAGGAAACTTCCATAACGCCGGGACAGAAAGAGAGCAACAAAAATGGTACCGAAAAATAGAAGCAAGTAGGAGGTAGCAAAAAGTAGCAATGTAGCTGGAAGACGCTCAAGTAGAATTTGCCGAACCTGCCTTGAACCACTATCGCTGGTCAGATTTTCAGCACGCCCCAGAGAAAGTGACAGCGCATCGGTCAGGTAAGTCAAGCTGCGCAGCGCAAACGGCCGGTCCAGTCTAAGGCGCTTAACCTCCAACTCAACATACTGGTCGATACGGTTACGGATTTCGCTGATTGGCAATCCTTGTAACTGCCGGTCGGCAGCAACGCGCCCTCCAGCTGCTTCCCGAATCTGAGCAATTCTAATCTGGTCTACATATCCGCCCATGTTGGCGATGAGAATCGTGAGATAAACGCCGACGACAACGGTCAGCAACAGTGCCACAGCTCTATAACCAGTGTACTTAGCAACCCTGGTCAGCGTACTCGGGACTGCCCGCCGGCGGCCGCCTGACGGCCCCTCTGCACCCGAAATAACTCCGCTCACAAAACTCATCCCTTCCCTGGTTGACAACTCCCAAGCTTCTCGCTACCACACTGGAGCACCAGCCTGAGCCGCTACCGGGGTAGTGTTACGAACGTGACCGATTCAAAGGACGGAATACTGACTAGCCGGGATACCACGGCTACCTCCAGCCGGTTGGCACCGGCCTGAAGGCTCGCTGTCTGTTCAGGCGTAAGCGTAACCCGCCACTGCCCGTCCCGAACACTCTCAGCATCGCCTGTCTGAACCAACTCACCGCGAGCAGCAAAGAGTAGAAACTTCACAAAGTCAATATCCTTAGCGGCATAGGGCTTGCCGTTGAGGGTAACATCAACCTGAAATCGGGCATTCGCCCCGATACGGACTTGAGCCGGTCCTGAGACCTTGACCTCAGCAATTCCGGGTTTCGTGAAAGCCAGCCATCTGGCATCTACCGTGAGGTGCTCCTCAGACCGCTGCAGAACGATAGTCTTCTCGACAGGATGGATTGATTCGACATAGAATGGGCCATTGCTCACCCAGAAGTGACCTCTCTTTTGATACCATTCACCAAGAGCCGTGTACCGCTCTTTAGCCTGCTCGGCATTTACGTATTTCCCCACTACATTTGGATAGGGAATAAAGCCCTCATTGAGAGCCTGAACACGGGAGCGCTCCAGGATGGGAAGACTGGGGCCAGCAATATAGCTCATCCACTCTACCTTGAGCCGGTCTGCCTTACTCGATGAAAAGGCAAGCTCATGGTTCTTTTCGGGAATTATCCCGATTGCCAGCGTGTGCCACGGAACGGTGCTGTAAAAGTAACCGGCGGCGCTATCGGCAATCCACTCCGCGTCAGGGTAAGTAAGGTCGCCATACACCTCAGCCACGAGCGGGTCTTCCTGTACAATCCTGGCGCCCCGGAAATAGCGGATGAAAGTTTGGAAGGATGGCACCTCCGCCTCATCGAAGATAGCGCTCTTCGAATTCGCCCGGTCAAAGCCAAGAGCCAGGCCGACGACAAGGTCAGCAACCGACATCTTGGTACCATCATGCCAGTGTCTCTGGTAAAGGTCGTCGACATAGCGAACCACCGTCTTGGTACGTGCCTTAAGCCCCTCAGGATGCACCTCACCCACCGTGCGGAAGCGCTGCGCTACAGGGTCCCAATCAATCCAGGCATCCGGTGGCACCTGAATTGATGGGACGAAGCTCAAGCTCAGCCAATCGTGTGTCCGGGTGACCGGCAACCCTTCCTGAACATAGACCTCAGCCGATTTAACCCGATTCGGCCAGAGTAGTCCCGTGAAAGGGTCCGGCAGAGTTGCCGTCTCCAGGGTACCGCGACTCACCATAACATCAAAAATCCAGTTGGTACCGGCAACAGGGTTCCATGGTTCAGTCAGAATGCTCGGAGAGCCAAATCTTACCGTACCACCCTTTTTATCAGTGAAACGCAGCGTGTATGGCCAGAGCCAGGAGCCAGAGATACCTCCCGCCAAGTCGCTCGCCAGGGCTAGTTCAGCCCGGCGCGGCCAGACATTGACGGTATCCACCAGCCAGATACGGACGGAATCCTTCATGCTGAGCTGCAGGGCATCAGCCATAAGCTGTTCACGTTCCTCCCAGGTCTTATAGTCCCGCCTGTCCAGAGTATCAGCAATTCTGTCCAGCTCCGGGGCAGGAGTATAGGCTTGCCAGAGCATCTCAGGGCGACCTCGCGGCGTATAGTAGAAGTTAAAGTTGCCGGCCTGGTCACGGTTAATTATGGTACTAACCCAACCGCCGGTATACAAATTCCAGCGTCCCACAGCCGGGTCGCTACCAATCCATATCGGCGAGGCTTCGGCTGCCCTCTTATATTGACGATTGACCACAAAGCCCGACTCTTCGAGCAAAGTAGCCACGTAATCACCGACATCACGGCGCTTGTCCTCGGTTCGAATCAAAAAGATTAGCTCCACCGGTGCCCCTTTGTAATTCCACTTCCCAGCCACCATAACGGCACCCAATTTCTTCATCTCCTCGTCGATGACCGCTCTCGCCTTGGCCAGACTGGGAGCATACTTGATTTCCTGAGCCCGGGCGATAGCAGCTAACCTCGCATAATCGGGAAAAGCGGAAGACAGAGCAAAATAGCGCGGAACAGCCAGACCCCCGAATATCTCCTCAGCAATATGACCGCGGTCAACCAGCCAGTTCAATGCCTCGCGAATGGCCGGAACATAGAACGGGTTGAGCTTGCCTGTCCCGGGAAAGGTCGGACCCACCGGGTTTAATGTCAGCTCGAAGTTCAAGCCATAGGAAGTCTCGGAACCCATTACCGATGAGGACTTAATCCTGCGGACCAGCTCAGCGTCCGTCAGTCCTGAAGCGTAAACATCCATATCACCAGCTTCAATCATCCTGACCGCTTTGGCCGAATCAGGCTCTTCGACGAAGATTACTTTGTCAGCAAGGCCGGTCACTTTGGCACCTGGCTGAGCCTCCGGGGATGTCTTGGGGACACACGCCAGATTAAAAATAAGCATGAAGATTAGAACCGCAATTAGATAAGTGCTCCTCGCCTTAAGTCCGCTAGGTATTGCCGGTAACTGAAAAAACACTTTCATAGGTGAACCCTCCTACTATATTCTAATAGTATAACATCACCCTTTTGATAATACCAAGACTGAGCCAGAGTTACATCGGTCGCTAGCCCTTACTAATTGTTTTCTGGTATCTGCCGGACAAAGAAAAGGTGTGACCAATCTAGCCTAATCTCAAAACAGGTCAAAATTTACAGTTTGCGACTTAAAATATTGACCTCCAGCAATTGACTTTTCGCAGTTTTCAGAGTATCCTATGTAGTATTTCTATAGGTAGTTCTAAGTATTTTCATCTAGAAGTGATGAGGGGTTCTACTGAGACAGATAAGAATAGCAAAACAGAAAAGGAGGTGATTCTGAAGCAGAAAATACAAAAGGCATTAACCCCGTCAGATATTTTAGCAAATGTTTATGAAGGAGGATAAGACTTTGAGGAAATTTCTTTGGGTGGGCCTGCTGGTCATTCTGCTCCCGTTTTTGGCTCTTTCCTGCCAACCGGCCGGACCATCACTGCCGGCGGATACCGCGGGAGCAGTGAAAATCGATACGCCACCACAGATAGATGGTACCATTGATTCCGTCTGGTCGAAGACTAAACCAATCACCATCAATGTCAGCGGCGGTGCTAACTTGCCCAACGGTACTTCCGCAGTAGAACTGAGGGCGGTCTATACTGCCGATACCATCTACTTCCTGGCACAGTGGCAGGACGCAACGCAGAGTGTGAGGCGGTCGCCCTGGGAGAAGCAAGCAGATGGTAGCTGGAAGAAACTGAAGGACCCCAATGACAAGGGTGGCGACAACAACGTATACTACGAAGATAAAATGGCCTTTATCTGGAATATCAATGACTCTATTGCCGGCTTTAATACTCAGGGCTGCATGGTCACCTGCCATGCTGGCGAAGCGGGCAAAGCATTCGGCAACAAGTATACCGCTAATGCTGGCGAAACGGGCGATATCTGGCACTGGAAAAGTATCCGCACCGGAACGGTGGGACAAATTGATGACCAGTATGTTGATAATACCCGCTATGATGCGCAGAAATCACCCGAGGCCGGCCGCAAGAGCGACCCTAAGACCGGTGGTGGCTATCTGGATAATCAGACCGATGACAAAAAGCTACCGAAATATGCCCTGGCTGACAACAAGCCAGCCCCATCCTACTGGATTTTAGATAATGAGAAGGTGGCTTTCGACGACTCCAAATATACGGCAGGGAACGAAGTCCCCGGTATTATCGTTGCGCCCTTCACCGGCGACCGTGGTGACCTGACGGCAAAAAGCGCTTACAAAGATGGTAAGTATACCCTAGAATGGAGCCGCAAACTGCAAACCGGTTCCCAGTACGATGTCCAGTTCTCCGACCTCACCAAAACATACTACTTTGGTGTCTCCGTCTTTGACAACGCCCAGGTACGTCACGCCTGGAGCAGCGGGGTGAACAAACTGGTGTTTGTCCAATAAGTAATTGAACCGGCAAAACATCGCAGGAAGGTGGTAGGACTTCTACCACCTTCCCTTTTTAGAAAGACTCCGTTTAAACGTTCCCCCACCCCCCCTAAAAAAAGCGCTGCGCTCCTATTCCTTGTTGACAAAGCCAGTGATACTGAAGTAATATATAATCGTAAATGCGCATACAGACATATATAACTTAAATGAGAGATACCATCAAAGCTTTTAAAGCTCTATCGGATGAGACCAGGTTGAGAATACTCAATGTTCTCCTGGAAAGAGAGTGTTGCGTCTGCGAGGTGATGCAGGCGCTGGATATTTCCCAGACGAGGGCATCCCGTAATCTGAGCATCCTGCATGATGCCGGTTTCCTCAAGCTGCGCAAGGATGGACTGTGGTCACTCTACTCCGTAGATAGAGAGGGACTGAAAGACTACCTGTCACTGTTAATCGAGGCTGTTTCCAGAGGACTTCAGGATGACAAAGTCGTTGAGCATGACCGCCAGCGTCTGAGCAAGGCAGAGCGAGTGGGTCCGGGCTGCGCTGTGAGATACCGGAAAGTAGGAGGTAAGCCATGAAAACAATCCTCTTTGTCTGCGTCCATAACGCGGGCCGCAGTCAGATGGCTAAGGCTTTCTTCAACAGGATGGCGAAAGGAAAAGCACGAGCCGACTCGGCGGGCACTCAGCCGGCTGAGAAGGTCAATCCGGTAGTGGTTGAGACGATGCGAGAAGTTGGCATAGATATCGCCCGCAGCAAACCAACGGCGCTTACCGTGGATATGGTGGAGAAAGCCGACAGGATGATTACGATGGGTTGCGGTGCCGAAGCCGAAGCGCTCTGCCCGGCCAGCTTCATCGAGACCGAGGACTGGGCACTGGAAGACCCCGCCGGTAAAACACTCCCCCAGGTCAGAAAGATAAGGGATGAGATAAAGAAGAGGGTGACCAAGCTCATCAAGGAGATTACATCAAGCAATGAACAATAGGGAACATAGCTCTGTCATCCACCAGCTTTCCGTGCTTGACCGCTTCCTGACGCTGTGGATTTTTCTGGCGATGGGCTTTGGGGTGGGGCTGGGCTATTTTGTCCCGGGAGTGTCTGGCTTCATAGGCTTCTTCCAGGTTGACACCACTTCCATCCCCATCGCCATCGGCCTTATCCTGATGATGTACCCACCGCTGGCGAATGTGAGGTATGAAGAGCTCGGGCGCGTGTTCCGTAACTATAAGGTACTGGGGCTATCACTGGTGCAGAACTGGCTGATTGGCCCAGTGCTCATGTTCTTCCTCGCCATTCTCTTCCTCGGTTTCATCTGGCCATATCCCGACTACATGGTGGGGCTGATTATGATTGGTCTGGCGCGCTGCATCGCTATGGTCATCGTCTGGAATGAGCTGGCCCGTGGTGACCATGAGTATGCGGCCGGACTGGTCGCTTTTAACTCCGTCTTCCAGATAGTCTTCTACTCGGTATATGCTTACATTTTTATCACGGTGCTGCCCGGCTGGTTCGGTTTGAAAGGCTCGCTGGTAGAGGTCACCATCGGGGAGATTGCTAAGAGCGTCTTCATCTACCTGGGCATTCCCTTCTGCGGCGGTATGCTTACCCGCTTCCTATTCCTCAAGGCCAGGGGACGTGAGTGGTACGAGAACAGATTTATACCCCGCATAAGCCCCATTACACTGGCAGCCCTTCTGTTTACCATCGTGATAATGTTCTCCCTGAGGGGCGAGCTTATCGTCCGGATACCCCTGGACGTGGTACGCATTGCCGTACCGCTACTAATTTACTTCGTGTTGATGTTCCTCATATCGTTCTACATGGGAAAGAGGATAGGTGCCAGCTATCCGGTGTCGACCACCATTGCCTTCACCGCCGCCAGCAACAACTTCGAGCTGGCTATCGCCGTAGCCGTAGCCGTCTTCGGCATTAACTCAGGGCAGGCTTTTACTACTGTCATCGGTCCGCTGATTGAGGTTCCGGTACTGCTCAGCCTGGTGAACGTGGCGCTTTATTTCCAGCGTAAGTTGTCCTGGAAAAGTGAGCTATGAGCTTAAGCACGAATCAAGAGAACATCAAAGCCCAAGTGTGATGACATGAATGATAAGGTTGTACAAAATGCTCTTGCTTCTGCAATCAACTGCGGGGTATGCGCCAGGCCGCTGGTTTACGCTACCGAATCCATCACCAAAACATGTGCCCTTTGTGGAAAAGAGGAAAAGACCCTGATTTACTGTCCGGCCGGACATTATGTTTGTGATTCCTGCCATAGCAAGGCAGCATTAGAAGTTTTGAGGCAAGTGCTTGCTTCCTCTAAAACTACGGATCCGGCTTCGATCCTTGAGCAGGTTATGAGCCATCCGTCAGTTCCCATGCATGGACCGGAACATCATAGCATAGTCCCCGCAGCCATTGTAGCCGCCGTTCGCAATAGCGGATACCCTCTACCAGAGGGAGCGGTAGAAAAAGCCCTGGAGAGAGCGAGTAAGGTCCCAGGAGGCTGGTGCGGCTTATACGGTGACTGTGGAGCCGCGGTTGGTGCGGGGATTGCCATAAGTGTCATCACTGGAGCTACTCCCTTGACAGGCAAGCCACGGACTCTAGCCATGGCAGCTACCAGCCAGGCTTTGTCGCGCATGCTGGATGAGCAACCCCGCTGCTGTAAGAGAGCTTCCCGTATTGCGATTCAGTCTACGGTAGAATTCTTGCGCGAACGTCTCGGAATAAACCTTCTTCAAGCCGACAAGGTTCGTTGTACTTATTCTTTGAGAAACCACGAATGTGCCCGTATACAATGCCCCTATTATGATGAGGTTTTTCCCGAGAAGCCCGAATAAACATACCCCTCTGAACCTGGCTGGACGAGAACGGACAGAAATGATATGATTCCCCAGAAATACCTTGAGACAAGGGGACTGATATCGATTTCATCTCCATACTGCTCATCGCCATTGGCTTATCGGCCGATTGTTTTGCCGTGGCTATCAGCGGTAGCATCGCCAAAAGGACCGCCTCCCTGCCTCAACTTTTCCGTCTCTCTCTCTCCTTTGGACTATTTCAGGCACTGATGCCCGTCCTGGGATGGCTGGCCGGACAAACCATCGTCGACTTCATTGCCGATTATGACCATTGGGTCGCCTTTATTTTGCTAGCAGGCATTGGCGGCAAAATGCTCTGGGAATCGCTTAAATCAGAAGAAAGCCGTAACCAGAAGGCGGATATTACGCGGGGTTTTCTCTTAATAACGCTTTCCATAGCTACCAGCATCGATGCCTTAGCCGTGGGGCTGAGCTTTGCTTTCCTGACCGTCAACATCACCATAGCCAGCCTGGTCATCGGCGCAACTTCTTTCATTGTTACCGCCACTGGTTCCCTGGTCGGGGTAAAAGCCGGCAAAATCGTCGGCAAACGGGCTGAAGCATTTGGCGGTATCGTCCTGATTGCTATCGGCATCAGAATCCTTGTCACCCACCTTATGTAACTGAGTTTCTAGCCAATTTGACTTAGGGAAAAGTTAAATGACGACAACTGGCCTCATTATCGTGGATACGCACGCTCATCTGGACATGAGAGCCTTTGACAAAGACCGCCCGGAGGCGATAGCCAGGGCGCTGAAGGCAGGCGTAGCGATGATGATTACGGTCGGCACCAGTCTGGAGTCCAGCAAAAAGGCGATAGAGCTGGCGGAGAAGTATCCTGAGATTCTGGCAACGGTCGGTATTCATCCCCATGATGTTGCCGGGGTAGATAAAACATACATCGCCAGGCTGGCTGAAATCGCCAGCCATCCCAGAGTGGTCGCCATCGGTGAAGTGGGCCTGGACTTTTACCGAAACTACTCCCCGCACGAAGCACAGCTACAGGCCTTGAAGTGGCAACTTGACCTGGCAGCGAAGCTACAGCTACCCGTTATTATTCACTGCCGGCAGGCGGAGAAAGATATGCTGAAGCTGCTGCATGATTGGGTGTCATCACGGAAAAGCCCTCAAGAAGAAAGCCCGGGGGTCATTCACTGTTTCAGTGGCAACAGTGATACTGCCCACCAGTACCTGGATATGGGCTTCTACCTGTCTCTGGGCGCTTATATCGGCTACACCGCCT
Source organism: Chloroflexota bacterium (assembly GCA_016193545.1). Classification (GTDB taxonomy): domain Bacteria; phylum Chloroflexota; class Dehalococcoidia; order Dehalococcoidales; family UBA2162; genus JACPSA01. Next base: position 2,026 of record JACPSA010000074.1, on the reverse strand, counting down.
CACAAAGCTGGCACCACGTTATCCGGGAAATTCCGGCGGACAGGCTGCTGGTTGAAACCGATTGCCCTTTCCTGCCGCCGCCGAGCTACCGCGGCCAGCGCAACGAACCGTCTTATATACCGCTGACCGTGGAGACACTGGCACGGATTAGAGACGAATCACCGGAAATGGTTGCCCGGGAAACAACGCAAAATGCCCAACGCCTGTTCCGCTTCGGAGAGAACAACAAGAAAGACCTCTCTAAGGGAATAGCAAAGTGAAGCCGGATTCAGTAACACTGATGGTACAGATTCATCCCAACGCCGCTTACAACCAGATGGTGCGCCTAGAGGACGGAGTGTTACACCTGAGAATTGCTGCCCGGCCCACAGAGGGAAAGGCTAATCAGGAGCTTCTTAAATTTCTCAGCGACATCCTCGGGGTGAGCAAAAGCCGCTTGACTATTGAGAAAGGCCTGACCAGCAAGAAGAAAAGAATCGCCATCAGCGGGCTGACCCCGGAGCAGGTCGTCAGGCGGCTTGAGCAGTATCAACATATCGGGTAAACAAATCCGACGATAGTTGTCTAATAATCTACTTAATTGTTACCTGATACCGCTGCATCTCCTTATTATCCTTATTGCGTAAGAAATACTCTTCGTCTATAATGTTGGACAATCGTCTGAGAAATTAGCCGACAGAAGGGGACCGAATCAATGCAACAGAACAAATTATCTCTGGTTCTAGGAATTTTACTCACGGCTAGCCTGCTATTGAACGGCTGCTCGACTGTACGTACGATGTCACAATCTGAGTTAATGTGAAATAGGCATTGCCACTTGCCAGCTTTCTAAGCTTCTTTGCATTTTTGTGCTTGAGCCTTTCAAAACTTTCCCACCAGCCAGCACATTCACCACAAAGTTCGAACGCTGACCAATGGCATCCGAACCATTAGAGGATGACTTAAATAAGAAGACTTCCCACTATTCAAAACGAATTCTGGCTCTTTTATTGTTTCACGGTGAGGTACGCTTGATGAGTTGAATAAGAGCGTCAATTTCCTCGGCACTGAGGCGTCCCTCAAATCCGGCCATTGCCGTGTTAGTCCTGCCCTTCAAGATGGTGCTCCTTACCTCAGCGTCACTCAGCTTCGTCAGGCTTGTCGGAGTCAATGCTGGACCTAGCCCGGAGACCCCCTGCCGCTTTTCTCCATGGCAGACGACACAGTTAGTGGCAAACAATTTAGCAGCGTCTATTGCCGCTGGTGTTGGTGTTGGCACGGGTATTGGTGGTGGTGTCGGTGCTGGCTGGGTAGGCTGTGTCCCTGTACAAGAAATTAAGAACAGCGCTGCCATCAACAAGGTAGCCGGTATCACAAGCTTTAGCATCTTAGTCTCCTTTCCTAAACACTCATCGTACTACCACATCGAGAGCTATAACTACGAGCAATCCAAAAAGATATACTCCGGAAAATTTAAAATTGGTCCATGCCCTTTCTTTCGTTGGCTGCATCCAGAGTCGGACACTTGAACTGAGGAAAATGGCACCCAGAAGAACAGAACCTATCAAGTACACTTGATGGAATGAACCGATAGAATAGAGCAGGAAAGAAGCCAGCACCAGGAGAACAGTTGATAGCAGAATGAAAAGGGATGTCTTCTTCGCTCCGGTTAAGACGGGCAACATCGGTATGCTGGCAGTCCGGTAACTTTCATGGTGGACTAAGGCAAAACTCCAGAAGTGACTGGGCGTCCACAGGAACAGGAGCAAGGCTATCATCACTGGTGTAAAAGAAAGCTCGCTGGTGGCGGCGAACCACCCTGCCAGAGTGGCACAGCTACCGGATAACCCGCCAAAAACTATATTAAAGGAGGTCCGTCTTTTCAACCATAGAGTATAGAGCGCTACATATACCAAGGCGCCAGTGAGAACAAAAAGTGCCGTCAGAAAGTTTATTCGCAGGGCAACAGGGAATGAGATGGCGATAAGCACCAGACCAACCAGAAGAACTCTGCCCGGGCTGACCTTTCCCTCGGGGAGAGGACGAT
>JACPSA010000086.1 GCA_016193545.1 Chloroflexota bacterium | reverse complement strand
GGTTTATAGGCTTCTTCTACCAGGCTCCGCAATATACCCGCCCGCTCATTGTCCGGTTTCATAACCAACTGCCGGAGTTTTTCATTAGGTCTTCTGGCTTCATCTATCAGGCGGAAGAACGCAAAAGCACGAATCGCCTGGGAATACTGTGTGCCGGAGAAGCCCAGCGAATCGAAATAGCTGCGGTCCAGACGGGGAGGAATAAAGGCTTTCATCGATAGTAAAAGCCTATTCCAAGCTGCCCAACCGATATAGGGAGGTATCCCTCTGCCGCTAATTTGCCTGGTGATGTTACTTTGTCCTTGTCGCTTTTTTGTTTAACAATACAATAGCGGATAGTTCCGACAATGTCAACAGATTTTTAAGGACAATGGGGACACATAAATTGACACTTGCCACCGACAGCTATAAAAATATTAGCTAATCAAGTTGGTTAAGGGGGCGTACATATCCGATTATGTTATTGTCCTTTGTCGGTCTTGCGGGGAGTGATTTCCTGGTTGGCTTTATATGGTCTGTCGAAGCAAGGATTCCTGGTTACGGACAGGCTATTTTTGTTTGATAATAATAATGTAGTAAGCGAGGCCAGACGAATATGAAATAGTTAAGCATAAACAAAGAAGGTTGAGAACAAAATTAAAAAAAGAAAGGAGGGTAAGCAATGGCTGCAACAATAGAGTACCAAAAATTGATGACGGAGATAGTCTTTATTAACTTGCCTGGTCCAGAGGAACCCACTCCTGGTATGAGTGGAGGTGAGCTGCTGCATGGCTTCTTGGCCGAGCTTCACCGGGCGCCAAACCAAGAGATAAAGAACTACATCAACCTTCTGAGCAGTAAGTGGAATGTCCACTACCGAGAACAGAGAGGTAACTGATAGGTATCAGTAATAAGGAGGATAAATTATGAAAAGGAACAAGATTGCTGCTATAGATGTGGGTACAACTAAAGTATGCACGATAATAGCTGATACCGATGGTGGTAGCTTACCTCGTATCCTCGGAGTCGGCATAGTACCATCACATGGATTGCATAAAGGCTTAGTTGTCAATTTTGACGAAGCCAAACAGTCAATCCGTGAATCGGTGAGGAGAGCTGAGCAAATTGCCGGTCAAAGGCTGGAATCGGCCTACATCGGTATTACCGGCCGGCATGTTAGCTCAGTGAATAACCGAGGTGTTGTTGCTATTACCCGTAATGATCGCCTGGTACGTTCCGGCGATTTAAAACGTGTCCTTGACGTTGCCCGCAGCGTTAAGATTGCCGGCGAGCGGGAGGTGCTGCACGTTATCCCGCGTACTTTTGCCGTTGATGGTCAGGAGGGAGTTAAGAATCCAGTCGGTATGCATGGCTTCCGCCTGGATGTCGAGACACATATTATCAGCGCGGCGGTAACATCAGTTAAAAATCTGACCAAGTGCATCCGTGGCATCGGTGTTGATGTTGAGGACCTGGTCCTGGAGCCACTGGCCAGTGCTGAAGCTGTCCTCACTGACGAGGAGAAAGAGCAGGGTGTCATGCTGGCTGATATCGGGGGCGGTACTACTGATATTGCCGTATTCAAGGACAATAGTATTTATCATACCTCGGTTCTGCCTATCGCCGGTTATCAACTCACCAGGGATATTTCCCTTGGCCTGAACCTTTCCTTTGAGCTAGCCGAGCAAATGAAGAAAAAGTATGGCAGTGTACTGCCAATCCCCGAGAACAGCCGGGGCGAAGATGATAGAGCCCTGTCTGCCGATGGACATAGTGTCTCCTACCGTGAGCTTTCGGATATTATCCGCATGCGTGTTGAGGAGCTACTCCGGCTGGTAGTGCTGGAGCTACCGCGCAATGATTATGCTGCCCTCATCCCCTCCGGGCTGGTACTAACCGGAGGTGGAGCTAATCTCCCCGGGATTGCGGAGCTGGGGGCTGAGACGACCCGACTTCCGGTAAGGGTTGGGGTTCCGATAAGTCTGTATGGTGTTTCAGATACGTTGCGTGACCCGGCCTATGCTACCGGTGTCGGTCTTCTCATGTGGGCGCTGAAGAACCAAGGCACCAAAAACTGGCGACCGCAGACCGGTATGCAACGTTTTGTTTCTAAGATTTTTCAACTCTTTAGTTAAGATAAGAAGCGTATAAATAAAAAGGAGGAAAGAAAGTGGCAAAAACGAGTTATGTCCCCAGCGGAGCAAGAATTAAAGTTATCGGTATGGGTGGGGGAGGCTGTAATGCCATCACCCGTATGGTCCGGGAACAAATCCAGGGCGTCGAATTCATTGCCATGAATACCGATGCTCAGGCTCTGGCAGTTACCGAAGCCGCCGTACGTATTCAACTTGGTGAGCGGCTTACCCGCGGTCTTGGCGCCGGCGGCGACCATACCGTAGGTCAGAAATCGGCTGAGGAGAGCCGTGATGAGATTAAACAGGCTGTTACCGGAGCGGATATGGTATTTGTTACCGCCGGTATGGGTGGCGGTACCGGCACCGGCTCAATACCGGTAGTAGCTCAAATGGCCAAGCAGAGCGGTGCGCTTACCATTGGCGTAGTCACCAAGCCTTTTACCTTTGAGGGTACTCACCGTAACAAGGTTGCCGAAGAGGGTATTATCAACCTGATGGATAAAGTCGATACTCTGATTATCGTTCCCAATGACCGTTTACTTGACCTCTGTGACCAGAAGACCGGTGTCGATGGCGCCTTCAAGCTGGCTGATGAAGTACTCCATCACGGGGTACAGGCAATTGCCGAGGTAGTCACTGTTCCCGGACTGATTAATCTTGACTTTGCTGATATCCGGACAATTATGAAGGATGCCGGTCCGGCCTGGATGTCCATCGGCCGTGGTTCCGGACAGAACCGTGCTGTGGATGCTGCCAAGCAAGCCTTAGCCAGTCCTCTGCTGGATGTCTCCATATCAGGGGCGAAAGGGGCATTATTCAATATTGCTGGTAGTAGCAGCCTTACCCTGTTTGAGGTTAATAATGCGGCTGAGGTCGTCCGGGCGGCTATTGACCCGGAAGCGAATGTTATCTTTGGTGTTGTCGTTGACCCCAACATGGGTAATGATGTCCGGCTGACGCTTATCGCTACCGGTTTCGCCAGTCAGGAAGCGCTGGCTGGTGCTGCCTGGGAAAAGGAAATCTCGAAACTTCTTAAAGGCAAGAGCGAAGAAGAACTGGAAGTTCCCTCCTTTATGCGCTACCATCGTGTTCTTCCGGGACAGCGGCCCCGCCCGATAATGCCACAGACTCCCAGAATCAACTAGTGTTTGGCGTAAGGAGCAGTAGGCAAAGTAAAGCTCTATTGCTCCTTACCTTATCTTCACTAAATATTGCTGGTTGTGGAGGAAAACGATAATGCTGGAATTGAAAGGTCCGAGCACCATTTTTGTAGCAATAATTGCTGCGGTAGCGCTGCTTTTGCTCGGTGATTATTTGGGTTACAAGATAGGACGGCGGAAGTTTGCGCTGATTTTTGGTGTCGTGGCTCTGATTACTATTGTTGTTTTTGCCATTTACGCGGCTACTGTTGGCCTGACCTAGCCAGGAGCTTGAGCCGTCAGCACTAGCCGCCAGAGCTTCGAAACATAAATGAGGTTTATCTATTCAATAAGGCCGAGAGACTTTTGGAATCGAAGAGGCAAAATTATGAGCATGAAACGGACTATTGTTATATTGGCGTCTATATTGCTGGTGGTGATGCTGGCTTTAAGCAGCGGCTGTAATGTCGGTGGTGCTACCATAAAGCTAAAGGGGATGTCTCTGGGAACAATAGCGATGGATGGGAAGCCGATTGAAGGACTTCCTTCTGATAAGGTTGACCTGTTGCTGCAGGTTGCGGCTAATGAGATTACGGTTACGCATACGGCTGACGGGTCAGTTCTAACTTTAAGCCCATCAGGGGGGACCATAGAAATAAAGTCCGGTAGTATTTTTCTCAAGGGGATAAAGCCTGAGCAGGTAAAAGTAGAATGGGCAATTAGTCCGAAGGACTAAGGTATTCCTGACTGTCAGGCAGTGCTCAGGAAAGATAAAGCGAGACCCTCTTAATTTTCCGGATGTGCGTTCCGTTACTTGATTTGATGCCGGGTTCTTGGCTTTGTTAGCTGACGGTATTATTAATTTTGACCGGTGATTTTGTTATAATACTATTGTTGTCACAGTAAGGACAAAGGAAACAGGAGGAAACAAATGGCCAAAGAACCTGAGACGAAACACGGTATTTTTAGTAAACCTCTGCCCACTATTCTGGATGATATTGAGACGGCTACTATAGATGCTAGAAAAGCCGCGGATGAAGCCAGGACGGCCGGGGAAAAGGCTGCCGCAGAAGTTATGAAAAGCTTGAGGAAGCTATTTCTAAAGATGGCTAAAGATATTACCGAAGAGTTGAGCGAGGGAAAGAAGTAAACAAGAGGGTGTGGCCGTAAAGCAGCCGTACTTATTTGTATTCTGCCGTCGAGACTGCTTCCAGTAGATTTTTCAGGGAATTGTGTAGTTGGGTTAACCGTTCGGTTAGACTAGAACCTCGGACTGCCCTGGTGAATAAGCCTCTTTTAAGGTCCTCTAGGTCAGCGTATACTTGCCGAAGCAACGGTTGAAGATGTTTACCTCGAACATTCCTGGCGACCCCGATTGTTTTTCTGGCTAAATAGGTTATTTCTACGCTCTCGACTCTGGCTTGGCCTATTTTATCGAGCACAAGCCCGAAGTCGGCACTTTTATCTTGTAATTGATATTTGGCTAAGAAGTCCTCTATCTTTCTCTGTAGGTCTAAAATGTCTCTAAGGGCACGGTTATGCTTCTTCCTACCAAAGGCATTGATTATTTCGTGGAATAGAATCTTTAGCTTTGTCACGCGGATATTATATCCGCTAATGTCCAGACAAACAAGGAAAACCAGATTACACTCAGGCATCAAGTAGTGAGTGACTAATCGGCTTTAGTGCTTATTCGGCAAAATGCTTGGCCACGCGTCGTACGGATTCTATCGTCTCTTCCTGTCTCTGGTCTACTCTCTCGATTCTCGCTATCATTTCCTGCTGGCTTTTGCTTAAGGCGTTTATACTTTCGCTGAAGACCTTGATATCCTGGCTCAAAGTCTTTATGTCCTGGCTCAAAGTGGTTGAGCTCTGGTTTATGGTCTTGATATCCTGGGTCAAATTTCTGGCGCCTTCACTGAAGATTCTGGCGTCTTGGCTTAATGAGCTGATGTCCTGGTCTAAAGAGCCGATACCCCGGCGTAGAGTTTTGAGATAATACCAGGCAACGATGAGGATTATTACCAGAATCACGACTCCCAGACCGATGACTCCCGTTGTTATTGCCTCTATGGTGATTGGCACTTTTTACCTCCTTGGTTAGATTTTAGTGTTTGTCCTGGTGATTATCCTTCGCGTTCCCCTTTTCTTTACGGGTCGGCCTTCCCGGTATAATCAGAAAGGCGGGCAGCCAGTTTATTAGCATCGAAAGCTGCCTTCATTGCCGCTCGAGCTGCATCCTCCGCTTTTCTGGCTACGTCCTCGGTAGAGATTCTAGCGGCCTGTGCTCGTTCCTCGGCTCTGGCGGCTGCGCCGGCGGCCTCTTCAGCCGCTTTCATTGCTCTGGCGGGTGCCTCCTTAGACGCTTTCAAGGCTGCTTCACCGACCTCGGTGGCTTTGGCGGCTCTGGCGCTGGCTTCTTCAGCCTGCCTCATTGATTTCGCCGCTGTGCTGGTTGCCTCCTCAGCTTTAGCAGTGGCGTTGCTGGCTGCTTTGATGGCGGCCTCACTGGCTTTCTCGGCCTTCTGGGATGCCTCCAGGGACGCTCTGTTAGCTGCCTGTACTGCTCTCTCGGCGGCTTCCTCAGCCTTTTGGGCTGCTCTGGCAATTGCTCTAATGCTGTTTTCCATTTCAGACAGGACTTGAGGCAGCGGTTTACTTAGTATTTCGTCGGGTTCAAGCGATTTTATTCCATCCATTGTTAGTGGTTCTTCGGTACTGGTCTCATCTATCGGCTTTGGCTGTTCGGTTCTGACTTCCGATTGCAATCGTTGCAGAAAGAGCTTAATGTTGGTTAGCATTGTCATCCGGATACCTCCTAAAAGAAAAAGACGCCATTCGGCGCCTGTCATAGTGATTTCTTCTGGTGCCATCTGTCTGGTTCATCCGCCCCGCTTACCCTGGTTTGCCTTTTTGTTTGCTTACTGGCATATATGTCTCTTGGTTGTGTATAATTTAGTTCTAATTAATGCAGTTGTCAAGCCCGTCTCTTTTGCGGGAAATAATACGCAAATGAAACCTATTGTTGTAGTTTACATAATGAACTAAAACAGGTTTATTTTGGGGTTGGGGTGTCCGGGTGATAAAGCTGGAGGGGCTTGACCCGGTCACAGGTGAGCCGCTAACCAGGCTGCCATATCGGCTAATACCTGCTCATGTCCCGGCTCATTAAAAATCTCATGGTAGAAACCGTCATATAGTTTAAGAGTCTTATCTTTGGAACTGGCCCGTTCGTAGAGCATCTCGCTGCCTTTTGGGTCGGATAAGCGGTCGGCTGTGCCGTGCATAATCAGGACCGGCAGGTTAAGCTCTGGCATTTGCCCCGGCAGTTGCCGTGTTATCCGGATAAGTTCGGAACCCAGACGGGCGCGGATTTTGCCCCGGTATACCAGCGGGTCGTTGATATAGGCATCCACGATGGCCCTGTTGCGGCTGATGGCAGTGGCGTCCAGGACAGTGAGACCAGTTTTCGGCAAGAGCCGGGAAAGAATATTGCCGACCGTAATCAGTGCCGATGATAAATTAGTGTCTATCTTGAGGCTGGCGGCAGAAAGAATAAGACCGCTAAACTCTGCCTGATGGTGGATAGCGTAGGCGGTGGCAATCGTGCCTCCCATGCTATGTCCGAAAAGGAAAGTCCTGGTGTCAGGCTGCTGACGGCGCACTATATCCAGGAAGGCTTTGAGGTCGTCGAAGTAGTGCGAGAACCGCTCAACATAGCCGCGTAGACCCTCGGATTGACCGTGACCCTGGTAGTCGAAGCTATAGACGGCATAGCCTTTAGCGACAAAGTAACCAGCCAGGTTGCTATAACGTCCGCTGTGTTCAGCCAGACCGTGAACAACCAGTAATAAGGCTTTGGGTCTTTCGGCTGGCAGCCAGCACTGGTAGTAGAGGTTAAGGTTTTTGCATCCTCTAAATCTGCCTGCCACATGTTCCATGTCATGTCCACAGCCAGGCCAGAAGTATACCCAGTGCGGCTCCGGCTAACACCTCGACTTTAGTATGACCGATTAATTCGCGCAGGTGTTGCTCGAATCCGGGCTTTCCTTGAAAAAGCTCGGTTATCATGATATTGATGATAGTGCCCTGCTCGCTTATTTCTTGGCGTAGTCCGGCGGCGTCATACATCACGATGGCAGCCAGGATGACGCTAAAAGCGAAAACAGTCGAGTCTACGCCTTGCACCAGAGCTACGCTTGTGGCTAGAGCGCAGACCAGCGTGGCATGTGCACTGGGCATTCCTCCCATACTGACCAGGGGGGATAGGTTTAATTGTCTATCGCGTATCGACGAGATGATTGTCTTCAGCGTCTGAGCTATGCCCCAGGCAGCCAGAGGAATTATTAGCGGTTTATTTCCTAAGAGTAACTCCAGAACGTCCTCCTTGTCGAAGAGCCGTATTTTAGACTATCTGTCAGGATTTGGCGAAAATTGGCAGAATATCAAGCCTGATGTTTTTGAGCAGCAAAATGGGATGGAGTCAGCTATTTTTCCTGAATAGTGATTCGTGTTATGGTATCACCATTTTCAATCTTTTTGAGGATATCCATGCCTTCTACTAGCTGGCCGAATACCGAGTGCTTGCCATTAAGATGGGGTTGGGGGGCATAAGTAATGAAAAACTGGGAGCCGTTGGTATTGGGGCCGGCATTAGCCATTGACAGGGCTCCGGTAACATGGCCGTGCTTGGTGAATTCATCGGCAAAGCGGTAACCGGGGCCACCGCTGCCGGTTCCGGTGGGGTCGCCTCCCTGTGCCATAAAGTCAGGGATAACACGGTGGAAGGTTACGCCATCATAGAACCCCTCGCGGGCGAGGAAGACGAAGTTATTGACCGTTCTCGGCACGTCCTTGGCGAACAATTCCAGTACCAGCTTCCCCTTTTTGGTTTCGATAGTAGCTGTGTATTGTTTGCCGGTATCGATTGTCATCGGTGGCGGCGCTGAATAAGTTTTACGTTCTGTTTTCATTATCGGTGGTGCTGAGGAAGTCTCCGGCTCTGGTGTGCTCCCGGCGCATGAGACGG
>JACPSA010000062.1 GCA_016193545.1 Chloroflexota bacterium | reverse complement strand
CAATCACTTGACAAGCTGAAATAGTTGGTGTTAATATTTGTTTATCCGAATATGAGAGAATGAACATAGTCACTATCTTAAGTAAAAACGCAGAGAAAACCGAGTTAAAGCTTGCCATCACCACCAAATTCTTTCGCGCCCTCGGTGACCCAACTCGCCTAAAGGTTCTTTATTCGCTTATGGAAGATGAAAAGAATGTTGGTGAGTTGGTTGGAATAGTTGGACTGAGCCAGGGGCGAGTGTCCAGTCATCTGGCTTGTTTGAAGCAATGCGGCTTTGTGAATACTCGTCGGCATGGCAAGCTGGTTTATTATAGTATTGCGGATGATTCAGTTCGTCACTTGCTCCAGATTTCTCAAACGATGATAGCGGAGAATGCTGAACGTATCTGGTCCTGCACAAGAGTGGACATGGCTTAAGAATCCGAGTTTGACGAATGGGCAAAGAGTGGAGCTAAAGAAATTCTTTCTGATTGCTGGCGACGATGAGAATAAAAAGTAGGCCGGCATTGATAGGGCAAGGCGCGGTTGGATGGCTGGAGAGTCTTTAATATGGCCGAATATCAATGGTGAAAAGACCGATGAAAGAGGCTATGAAGTTTGGTGAATCGTCGCTACATTCCGCATCCAGAGCATATACCGTTTGAATATGACCAGATAACCGACCACATATATGTCGGCACCAACCAGTGCTGTCAGCCTCACTTCGTAGAAGAACTCCTCTCGAAAGGAGTAACGGCGGATATCTCCCTAGAAGAAGACAGGCTGGATGCTCCCTTCGGGGTGCAGTATTATTTATGGCTCCCGGTGCCGGACCATACCCCACCTGCATACAAGCAGCTTCTTATGGGGGCGGTAATGCTGAAACAACTGGTTGAGAACGATATTAAGGTCTACCTGCACTGCAAGAGAGGGCACGGTCGAAGCCCGACGCTGGTCGCCGCCTATTTCATATTGGAAGGAATGACTGCCAGCCAAGCAATCAGGAGAGTGAGGGAGAAACGACTCATTCACCTCAGGAGAACGCAAATAATGGCTCTGCGGGATTTTGAAAGAACTTCGTCCCAAGTATAGTGCCAGCGAACAAGAAAGGTAAATCTAAGACTTCTGGTTGAAGAATGCTGATAAGGAGGGGCTATGAATAAATACGATATCATCATTATTGGTGGTGGTGCCGCCGCTTTCGCCGCTGCGACAAAGGCGGCCGACCTTAGCAAGACTACACTCATGGTCAACAGTGGACTTCCGCTCGGCGGAACGTGTGTCAATGTTGGCTGCATGCCGAGCAAAAACCTGTTGACTGTGGGCGATGAGTTTTTTTACTCCCAGCGTCCAAGATTCAAGGCCCTGCGGAATAGCGTCAAGCCTATCCTCGATTTTCAGGCCGCAATCAAGGAAAAGGACAGGATGGTAACTAAAGCCCGAAGAGGCAACTACATCAATATCTTAAGAAGCCTGAAAAATGTCACTCTGCTTGAAGACAAAGCCAAACTGGCCGGTCCAAGTCAGGTTGAGGTAACGGGTAAGATTTACGAAGCAAGCAAGATTATCATCGCCGTCGGGGCTTCGACCAGGCCACTCCCGATTCCCGGTTTAGACGCAGTACGATGGCTGAACAATGTTACTGCCTTGCAACTGCAGAAGTTGCCTGCCTCTATGGTGATTATTGGGGGTGGTCCGCAGGGACTTGAGTTTGCTCAAATGTTTGCTCACTTTGGTAGCAAAGTTACCGTGCTGGAAGCAATGCCTCAGATTCTACCCAGGCAAGAACCGGAGATTGCCGCAGAGTTGCAGCAGTGTTTGAAGGAAGAAGGTATCAGTATCCATACCGCCGCTCGGGTTGAAAGGATGGCAGAGCAGAATGGCCAAAAGGTAGTAGCCTTCCGTGAAGGCGCTTCTGCTCAAGAAGTCGAATGCGACGAAGTTCTGCTGGCCGCTGGCATCAGGCCAAATACGGCTGGCTTGGGTTTGGACAAAGCCGGCGTTAAGACGGATAAGAACGGATTCATCCAGGTTAACCAGTATTACCAGACTGATAACCCTGATATCTTCGCCGCCGGTGATTGTATTGGAAAGATGCCATTAGAGACAGTAGCGGCCAAGGAGGGCGCGCTTGCCACGGAAAACGCCTTTACGGCGCCAGTGCGAACCATCAACTATGACCATGTACCCAGTGCCGTGTTCACCAACCCTCAAGTGGCCTCTGTCGGTTTGACTGAAGAAGAAGAGATGAGGCGATTCAATACCTGCTTGTGCCGAACTATCTATATGGATGTGGTACCCAAGGCACTTGCGGTCAATGAAACCAGGGGAGCTTTCAAGATGGTTATCCATCCCCGCAACTATAAAGTCCTGGGGGTACATATCGTAGCTCCTTTTGCCGCCGACCTGATTCACGAGGCAACCATAGCGGTAAAACATGGACTTACTATTCATGATATTATTGATACCGTTCACGTCTTCCCGACATTTAGCGAAGGAATTAAACGAGTAGCCCAAGCTTTCACCAGGAATGTCTCCAAAATGAGTTGCTGCGTGGAGTAACCCCGAGATAAATCCCACTCACCTTGCCTTAGGTTCTTGACATTAGAGTTAACTTCAAGGTTTATAATTTTAATAGAGATGAAAGAAAGGAGGTATTCAAATGGCAAATCGGAATGTTGAAGTCTTCACTGCCGGCTGTCCGCTGTGTGAAGAAGCTGTGAAGATGGTGCGTGACTTAGCCTGCGAGAACTGCGATGTGCAGGTACACGACCTTCGTGAAGGATACGCCACCAATGAGTCCCGTGAGAAAGCGGCAAGGTACGGAATCCATCGTGTTCCCGCTGTCGTTGTCGATGGCAAGCTTGTCGATTGCTGTGTTCCACAAACACCAGTTTCTCTTGAAGCGTTGCGCCAAGCTGGTGTCGGGCAGGGTTGATGCGTGTTTTGGGGGAGGGGAAATTCCTCCTCCCCCAAAAATAAGGAGATGAGTGAAATGAAAGACTCGCGGTTCATTGGCCAGTTGAGTCGAAAACTGGGCATTTCAACTAATACGATTCGTTACTACGAGCGTTTGGGGCTAATTCCTCAACCTTATAGGGCTCATAATACCTACCGGGTCTACGCCAAGGAGCATGAGGAACACCTGATATTCATTCAGAAAGCGAAGCGCTTCGGGCTATCCCTTAATGAAATCAAAACGCTTGTCGACATAAGGGCAATTGGAGAGATGCCTTGCGAGGAAGCAAAGAGATTGATAAGGATGCACCTCGAGGATTTAAACACTCGGATTCAAAAGATGATTGTCTTCCGAGATGAATTGGCGGAGAGATCCCAGCAGTTAGAAAGTGTAGGCGCTGCCTCTGGGGCGGTCTGTGGACTTATTGAGCGTGAAGATTCTTAATTGCTTCCGTCCGTACCAAGTGTGCCAAAGCCTCACTTATTCATCTCACCTTTACTCTTTATGTGGGCGAACCGTCACGAGTGTCACATCTGTCACAAGGCGGAGGTCTGGACTAGCAAGAAGCCAAAGGGTAAATCCCATCCTTAGGCAATAGATTAGCCTGCAACAGTGATCACAAAAGTCTCCCAAAACGTGAGGCTTTTCCTTTTCTTTTTCCTCGGGTTCCTCCCCAGCCCTCGGGGGGCTGATAAACGTGTTATCTTGAAATATCCCATTCTGAGTGTTTGTTACCCGGCATTTATCAGCTTGGCCGTGCTACTAGACTATCCTTGACAGAATGATGTCTGGGACGCAGATTTATTTCTACTTCGGCATCAAGCGCATTCGCGACTTTTCTGACAGTAGATAGAGATGGCAGTGAACCGCCGCTCTCCAGCCTGGTGATGCTCTCCTGTTTTGTGTTCAATAGCTTTGCCAGTTGCTCCTGAGTTAGTCCCTTCGCCAGTCGTAATCGAATCAGAGCAGACGCCAACTTATGTTCAGGCTCAAACGCCTCATACTCTTTCTTGAACTCAGAATCTTTCAATAGTCTCTTCTTATGTTCTCTCCAGTTCATATGCTCTACCTCCTCCTGGATAAGTAGTCATCTCGCCTACTTTCCGCTATCTCCATATCTGCCCTGGGTACCGGTCCCGACTTCTTGGTAAACCCATGCAGCAGAATAAAAGTCTGCCCGGTCGCCAGAAAGTAGATGATGCGGTACCGGTTTCTGCCATGTCGGACCCTCAATTCCCAGAGTTGCTTTTCAAGATGCCTGGCATACGGCATTCCCAGGTTGATGCCAAATTCCTCAAGCAAGTCGAGAGTTCTGGCAACTCTGGCTCTCGATTTAGCGTCCAGCGAGTCAATGAACTCTTCTACCGGAGACTTGCCAGCTCCCGATTGGTAATACTCGATATTCCACACTACATCAGTAGT
>JACPSA010000061.1 GCA_016193545.1 Chloroflexota bacterium | reverse complement strand
CCATATCGATATCGGCAGATTGCTCCTTAATGCCGTTTAAAACGCCCACGGACCTGTAATCAAAACCGTAATCGGGATTGGTATAGCCGATGTCTTTAACCACACCGCGTACTACTTTAGGGATATCAACATAACAGGTAGTGGTAATCTCTCCCAAAACCATTACCAGGCCAGTGGTTGTCGCCACCTCGCAGGCAACCCGTCCGTACGGGTCCTGAGCCATGATGGCATCCAGAATGCTATCCGCTACCTGGTCGCAAAGCTTGTCCGGATGTCCCTCGGTCACCGACTCAGAGGTAAACACATAATTAGCTGAGTCCTCAAAACTATTGGTCATTTCGTCTCCTTTCATCTCCTCTTAATTTTGATTTATTAGTTCACCTATCCCCTGCCCCTTCCCTTATCAAGGGAAGGGGAATTATGGTTTCCGAATGGGCTAATGCCCCCTTCGGGCTTCCCATTTTCCCGGGTCATTGCGAGTCCTTCCGCTGAAGGACGTGGCAATCTGGGAGGAGAGGCCAACCACCCCACTCAGATTACTCTCGCCTGCCAAAGAACTTGTTCGGCCTGCTTGCGCTAAAGCTTCAGCGAAGGCAAGCGAGCAGGTCGCCTTCCGACTTCGTCGGAATGGTTTCGCAATGACAGTTTTTGAATAGCCTCTGACGCACCCTAAGTTCCCTCTTGCCAGCTGGTCAAATATTGCCGCTGCTCCGGTGTCAGAGTGTCAATCTCGATACCCATCGCGTCCAGTTTTAATCTGGCTACCTGCCGGTCGATTTCTCCCGGCACCGGAAAAACTTTTGTTTCGAGCTTGCCCCTGTTTTGCACCAGGTATTCCAGACAGAGCGCCTGGTTGGCAAAACTCATATCCATCACGCTGGCCGGATGTCCCTCGGCCGCCGCCAGATTAATCAGCCTCCCCTCACCCAGCAGATACAGGTGTCGCCCATCCGTCAGGGTGTACTCTTCGACAAAGGGACGAATCGTTCTCTTCTGGCGGGACAGGCTTTCCAGAGCCGGAATGTTAATCTCGACATTAAAATGCCCGCTATTAGCAAGGATAGCGCCGTCCTTCATCGCCTTGAGATGGACTTTATCGATGACACTCTTGTCGCCAGCCACAGTAATGAAAATAGCACCCTCTTCAGCCGCCGCCAGCAACGGCATCACCATAAAACCATCCATAGCCGCTTCCAAGGCACGTACCGGCTCCACCTCGGTAACAATTACCTGCGAGCCTAATCCCTTGGCTCTCATGGCGATACCCCGTCCGCACCAGCCGTAGCCGCAAACCACCACTTTCTTGCCAGCCCACAGGATATTGGTCGCCCGGGTGATACCATCGATGGTGCTCTGCCCGGTACCGTAACGATTATCGAAGAGGTATTTGGTCTGGGCGTCATTAACGGCAATGATAGGATACTTCAGCTTTCCCGACTTCTCCAGGCTACGCAGCCTGATAACACCGGTGGTGGTCTCTTCCGTGCCGCCGATAACGTTTTTAATTAAATCACTGCGCTTGGTATGGAGCGTGGTCACGAGGTCGGCGCCATCATCGACGGTCAGCTGAGGCTTACCCGCCAGGGCGGTATCGATATGGCGGTAGTATGTCGCCTCATCTTCTCCCTTGATGGCATTGGTAGGAATGCCGTAATCCACCAGGGCCGCAGCCACATCATCCTGGGTGCTGAGGGGATTGGAGGCACACAAAATAATACTGGCCCCTCCCTCTTTTAAAGCCAGTGCCAGGTTAGCCGTCTCCGTGGTAACATGCAGACAGCCTGAAATCCGGATGCCTTTAAAAGGCTTTTCCCTGGAAAACCTCTCCCTGATTAGCCTCACTACAGGCATCTCGCGGGCCGCCCACTCAATCCGCTGCCTGCCCGCCTCAGCCAGGGAAGGGTCTTTGACATCATAGTTTTTAGTCGAAGGCATTATTCTCCTTATCCAATAGACTACGCAGCATTTGATTCTTTGCCATTTTACTGAAATATGACGATTAATTCAACAGACATAATGCTTTGTAGCAGAATTGCCTCGTATTCCCTCCTCTCCCATTGCGGGAGAAGGACAAGAATATAGTCTGCAACTTAGCGCTAGTTTAATCATTCGACATACTAATAACAAAAAGGCCACCTCCTTTCGTGCTAATCTACCGAGGTGGCTAACAAAAAATCCCGACTTTGTCGGGATTACTCCCTTCGTTTTCATCCTTCCCCCTCAGGAAGAGTGCCTATCGCTCCATTACGGATTGGCTTTGGCACCTTTAAGAAGGCCTTAAAGGTTGTCGTGTGGGTCCTTGGGCCAATTCCCTCGCCACATCTCTCGATAGATTACATAATTCTATTGTTAAAATGCTATTCCTGGCTCATATGGTATCTTAAGTGACGGTGAGATGTCAAGTACCATCATTGCGAAGCTCAAACTGCTCAGCCACATAATCGGGTACCGCTACCGTGCCCAGAAGAATCGGTTTCTGATGGCAGTCACTGCCGCCGGTCATGAGCAGAGCGTGCTCTCGGGCAAAACTAATATAGCCGGCGGTGGCTTTACTATCATGCCTGGAATGCCAGCACTCGATTCCATCGATATATTTCAGCATATATTTTTCGATAAAATTCATCTGCCGGTCTAAATCACTGCTTATCTTTGCCAGCGAAGTCCCGTTCGGGTCATTGGGGTGAGCCAGTACCACAATGCCACCGGCGTTCCTGACCAGACTTGATGCTTCCACCGGCGACAGCGGGAACTTGGGCACATTGCACCTGACCAGATACCGGTCGAACGCCTCCTGCCGGTTGCTGACAATCCCTCTCTTCACCAGATAATCGGCAATGTGGGGTCGGCCGAACGCACCATCGACACCAACCTCTATCTCCTTGATGTCCTCATCGGTGAATTTCTCAATATTCTCTTTATCAAATTCAATATTCAGTTTCGCCAGAATTCTACGGGCCCTGGTCTCCCGGTATTTCCTGAGCAACTCAAGCTTGCTTTTTAGCTGCTGATTCCCGCTATCGAACCGGTAGCCCAGAAAATCCAGAGAAATAGACCAATTCGGTTCCAATTGGAATGTTACATTTAACTCGACACCGCTAATATAGCCTATGCCGTATTCTCCGGCCAGGGCGGTAGCTTTTGCCTGGCCAGCCAGAGAATCATGGTCGGTTATCGACATAAAGTCGATATTTCTTTTTCTGGCTTCCTGAAAAACCTCTTCGACCGTAAGAGTGCCGTCCGAACCGGTGCTGGTATGGATATGCAGGTCTATTTTCATGCCTATCTCTTGTCCATACCGGTGATATACCACTCCCCGGGCGGGTCATGGCTGGTATCGACAATCAGGTGGATGACATTGAGTTTAGGATACGAGCGCTTCAGGTCATCCAGGTCCACTTTTTCAAAACTCTCTTTATTGTTCAGGTAGGCTTGTTCGGTAAGTGCATTGGACTGGTAATCCTCTTTCGTCCTGTCCAGAATCCGTTTAATGGACACTTCCTGTGGGCAATCAGTCTGCTGGATGATGAAGGTCTTGTTGTGTTTGGCGGCGATGCCAGCGGCGCTTCTCCTGAGTGACTGGGTAACGAAGGTGGCATCGAGTATCACGCCATCACTCTTGCTAAGAGCCTCATCCGCCTGTCTGAACATCTCGTCATAGACCGAAGTTCTTTTCCTCATATCGGAGGCGACCTTCTCATCGAATATATCCTCGTTTTTCAGCACCTCCAGCCTAATCAGGTCGCTCCGTAACAACGGATAGCCTTTAATCCGGGCGACTTCTTCCGTTGTCTCCGTTTTCCAGGTGCCGGGCAGGCCGCAGGCGATAAGAACAAAGCCGGTTCCCAGCTTCTTTTCGATAAATTGCGCAAACGGCTCTCTCAATTTATTCCCTCTCCATTGTTTGATGCCAGCGAGACAGATGTAAACACACCGCTATCTTAAAGCTCAAGCCTCATCAAAGAGTAGGTGGCATCCCCCCATCTCTTCGTATCGAGCTTTTGGAAGCCATTTTCCTGGTAGAGTACGGTAGGCCCGGAGCTACTGACCGCCGAATCATCCCGGGAATAAGTCTCGATAATTCGATAGCCTCTTTCTCGCAAATCTTTAAGCACGGACTGGAGTAGCTTTGTTCCCAATCCTTGCCCCTGATACTTGGCTTTAATGTGGAGGCATGAAAGCAAAATCCCCTCAGAGTCGGGCGGGAACAGTTCCCGTGAGAACTCAGCCGCATACTCCAGAAAATGCGGCGGACTATACCGCGCGTATCCGGCGGCTTCCCCATCCACATAGAGCAACTGTCCACAGATACCGAACTTTTCACCCGCTTCCTGAAACCAGCCACGCTTAATTTCAATAGCTTCATTCTCCGGTACTTTAGCTTCACCCCTTTTATCCCTGCCGAACTTGGTCGGAGCTTCCCAGTATAAACAATGATTACAGGGAGGAAACAGGTCTTCTACCGTCTGCTGGTCGATATCCTTTATTACTATCACCATAATTATCCCCCTTGAGTCCTATTTTGACTCCTTGATGTACGATTCCGCCAGCTCAAAATACCTCCTGGCAACCGTCATAATCCTGGCTTTCTCCTCCGCCATGATATGGGGGTCATCAAGTTTAAAGCTCTCCACCTTGCCCCGGATATAAGCCCGGTAGCACTTGTAAAAATTAAGCAGTCGTGGTAACTCCCTGTCCTGGCTAAAGGTTACATAGGCATCGACGAAACTGCGGGACAGGTCAGCCCGTCCGTAGTGGTCTAAATCCATCGCCAGGAAAGCAACCTCAGAGGCAACATCGCCATAACGGAACCGGTCATTAAACTCGATACAATCATAGATGCAGATTTCATCGGTGAAGCAAATATGGGCGGCGTGAAGGTCTCCATGGCAATCCCTAATCCTGCCTCCGGCTATCCGCCCGCGAACCAAAGCAGCGTTGTCATCGATAAAATCCATCGCATAAGCCTTGATACGCCGATATTTGGGCTGGGAAATGGTCTTACCGATGTATTTTACCGTCTGGTCGAAATTCTCTTCAGTATTCAGACTAACGGTATCGATTTCGCCGAAGCTACTGATAGTCTCATTAGTCTCCGCCTGCCGGTGAAAGGCAGCCAGCTTCTGGGCTACCCGCACCACCATTTCAACCGACACCCGGTTAGCCGCCAGCAGAACATCCATCATCATCTCTCGGGGCAGATGACGCATCTTTACCGCGTATTCGATAGCCTTTCCCTTGCCATCTATCATGAAACCACCCTTTTCCCGGGTGATTGGCACTACGGCCAGATAGGTATCAGGACAGAGACGCTGGTTCAGCTCGAGCTCGCGCTGGCAGAAGAATCGCCGTTTGTCCAGGGTAGTATAGTCCAGATAGCCCAGGTTTACCGGCTTCTTTACTTTATAAACATAGTCGCCGGTCAGAAAAACAAAAGACATCTGGGTCTGCACCATCTCCACCCCCGGCGGGACATCAGGATAAACCCGTGGGTCGAGGAGTGCCTGAACCATTTCCGGTAGCTGCGACATGATACTCAACCTCAGTATTCACCCACACGGTATGAACGTAAGCCTTAACCGGCGTGAGCCGGTAGACTGGCTTCCTGGTTCTTACCACCACCGTCCATTTATTTGGTTGGAGTTTTTTCAGCGTGACTCTTAGCTTCCAGCTTCTTTTTCTTACGCCGGTGCTTGAGAACAGCCATTTTCTTAGTTTTATTCATCTACCTGAATAATGTACCCTAAATTAGATTTTTCCGCCAGTCCTGGCTTCGAAGATAACAATAAATTAGCCAGGAGAAGGTCTAAAGATAGCGCTTCCTGATGGCCGACGATAAATCGGTTAACAGTTCCAACGCCCGGGCGGCGGCTTCTGCGCTGCCTAGAGGTGTCAGTCCACAGCTCGGGGTCAGCAGACCCTGCTCAATCAACTGCTTGAAAGGAACACCGTTTCTGGTGAAGGGGCTCATCGACTCTTCAAGACGGTCTTTCAGGCTGGCAACTGTTTCTTTGCCCAGCGTCTCAACAGCATTGGGCACAATCCCCCAGGCAATAGTCCCCCCCCTCTCCAGGAATCTTTTTATTTAGGCAGGATAGAGGCTCAATGACCGGGCATAGTTGTAAGCATCGAAACTCAATATGTTAACGCTGGTAGCCAGCAGCACCGACCAGTCGGTATTACCACAGCAGTGGACTCCCTTTAACCCGCTGATACCACTGAAGACCTCCTCCAGCAGGCCGACCACCTTTTCTTTGGTCAGGGTAATCAGGCTACTGGAGCCGTAGGACTCCATATAGGGTTCATCGACAAAGATGATGGTATTTTTACAGAGTTGCCGCAGTACTTTCTCCTGCCAGCCTGCCTTCAGCTTCAACAACCTGGCCACGGCATCACCCAGCACATCGTCATAGATTATCGCCCGGCGGCTGTCATCGGTGACGGTCAAGCCCCATGTAATCGGACCGGTTATCTGGCCCTTTACCGCCCGGGGCGACAGATTATCCAGGCCGAGGAAACGATACAGACCGGCGGCATAATCCGGGCTAATGGGATATTTATCGAAATCATTCGCCAGATAAGCGGCATAGAGTTGTTCCAGAGGCTTACTTAAATCCTGAGAGCGGTCGATATGGATACTGTTGCCATTGACCACCACCCCCGGAAAACCTTGGCTGTACTGCACATACATATTCTCCAGGAAGGAACGGTTGGGCAACTGCGGCCAGGCCGGGATATCTTTCAGGAAACGACTAACTAAAGAGCAAGCCTCAGCCGCGTCGGTGTGAGGCATACTGCCAATCATCGTGGGCAGGCAACCAAATTTTGTGTCAAACATAGATTTGTTAAATCCATCTCCTTATGGGGAACCCCTACCCTTTCTCTTAAAAGAAGGGGGGAATTACATTATAAGAGAGGCGCAGGCTCTCTTCAACTCCATATCGATAGCCAAGAGCGGAGGGCAGGTTTTCTGGATTCCGTGTCAAGCACGGAATGACATCTGGGTTAGGAGAGTTTGAGAAGGCGTCAGACCTCTCAAATAAAACTAGTCTCCCCCTCTCCTGACAGGAGAGGGGATAAGGGGGTGAGGTCAAAAAATCCTTCTACTTTAGATACTTGCCTATTATCAAGCCCAGTTTCTGCTTCTGCTGCGGCGGAATCACCTCCGGAGCGGTGACAATCGCCGTCTCCAGGGCTGACGCACATCCGCAATTACGCAATTGCGGAATTTTCCCTACAGCCAGCTTGATAATCTGCCGGGCGGTAGTCACATTCTTACGCAGAGTATCCAGAATGATATCCACCGTCACCGGCTTACCCGGCTCCCACCAGCTATCGTAGTCGGTGACACAACCGATAACAGCGTAGCAGATTTCCGCCTCCCGTGCCAGCTTGGCTTCAGGCAGAGCCGTCATGCCGATAATATCAGCCCCCCAGAAGCGGTAAAGCCTTGATTCCGCCCGCGTGGAGAAGGCGGGACCCTCCATGACGACCATCGTCCCTTTGGGATGGACACTGGCTCCGGCTTCCCGTGCCGACTGGTACAAGACCTGGCTCAATACCGGGCAGAAAGGCTCGGCGAAAGGGATATGGGCGACGATGCCATCGCCGAAGAAGGTGCTGGTGCGCCCACGGGTGCGGTCGATAAGCTGGTCCGGAATCAGCAGGTCGCCGGGCTTTAATTCTTTTTTGAAACTGCCCGCCGAGCAAATGGCGATAATGTGCTCCACCCCCAGCGATTT
>JACPSA010000060.1:6895-8187 GCA_016193545.1 Chloroflexota bacterium | reverse complement strand
AAATAGACCCAAAAACCTATGAACTGAAAACGGAGCTAGCCCCCCAGGTCAAGCTGGAAGTCCCGGTTATGTTTGCCGCTATGTCCTACGGAGCGGTCAGCCTCAATGTGCATGAATCTCTGGCCCGGGCCGCCACCGAGATGGGTACCCTGTGGAATACGGGCGAAGGGGGACTGCACCCCTCATTATACAAATATGGCAAGAACACTATCGTCCAGGTTGCCTCAGGACGCTTCGGAGTCCATGCTGAGTATCTTGATGCCGGACGGATAGTCGAAATCAAGATTGGCCAGGGAGCCAAGCCCGGTATCGGCGGACACCTGCCGGGGGAGAAAGTAAGTGCCGAAGTTTCCATGACGCGGATGATTCCCCAGGGGACGGACGCCTTATCGCCGGCGCCACAGCATGATATTTACTCCATTGAGGACCTGAGACAACTCATTTATGCCCTGAAAGAAGCGACCAACTATATCAAGCCGATATCGGTAAAAATCGCCGCAGTTCATAATTCGGCAGCCATCGCCAGTGGTATGGTACGGGCTGGCGCCGATATCATTGTTCTTGACGGACTGAGAGGGGCTACCGGAGCTGCCCCCAAAGTTATCCGTGATAATGTCGGCATCCCGATTGAGATGGCGCTGGCTTCAGTCGATACTCGCCTAAGACAAGAAGGCATACGCAACCAGGCCTCGCTGGTAATCTCGGGCGGCATCAGAAATGCCGGCGATGTAGCCAAGGCAATCGCCCTGGGCGCTGACGCGGTATATATTGGTACGGCGGCTCTAATCGCTTTAGGCTGCACTGTCTGCCAGCAATGTCACACCGGCAAATGCGCCTGGGGTATCTGCACCACCGACCTGAGCCTGACCAAAAGAGTCAACCCGGACATCGGAGCCAGGCGATTGGCCAACCTGCTGCGTGGTTGGAGTCTGGAGCTTAAAGATATACTAGGCGGTCTGGGCGTTAACGCCATAGAAAGCCTGCGGGGCAATCGCTTGCACCTGAGGGGAATAGGACTTACCGATTCCGAACTGGAAATACTGGGAGTAAGGATGGCAGGAAACTAAGATGACCAGCAATACCCAACGTAAGAAGACTAACCAGATAGTAAAAATAGACGCTAGCGGAATTCCCGATAAGAAACTCAATGCCCTGCTCAGAACGGCGGTGGCTAACAATGCCCGCCGTATTGAACTACGCAACGTTTACGGACAGAGATATATCGGGACTGACCTGGATAAACCGGTCGAGATCGAGATATTCGGTACGCCGGGCAATGACCTGGGCGCCTT
>JACPSA010000060.1:0-6825 GCA_016193545.1 Chloroflexota bacterium | reverse complement strand
CAGGACGGCTACGGCAATACCATGAACAACGGCGAAATAATCATTCATGGCCACGCCGGAGACGTTATCGGCCTGTCAGCCCGGGGCGGCAAAATTTTTGTCAAAGAGGATGTCGGCTATCGGGCCGGTATCCATATGAAAGAGTACGGAGATAAAAAACCGATAATAGTTATCGGCGGCACTGCCCAGGACTTCCTCGGCGAGTATATGGCCGGTGGCGTCCTGATTCTACTGGGACTGACCCTGAGCGAAGGAGAACATCATAAAGCCAATTTCATCGGTACCGGCATGCACGGGGGCGTCCTCTACCTGAGCGGAAAGGTTAACGATTTTCAATTAGGTAAGGAGGTCGGTACTGCTGAGCTTGATGCCGCCGATTACGCAACTCTGGAGAAATTCGTAGGTGAGTTTGCCGCTCATTTTAACTACGACGCTAAAGAGATACTGAAACACAAGTTTACCAAGCTCTTCCCTCTCTATCTGCGACCTTACGGCAGGCTCTACACCTACTGAGCCAAGGAACTGACCTTGTTCAACTTACTGATTATATCTGAGAAAAACGCCTCTGTCACCGAACTATGTTCCCGGCTGGTCCGAAATGGATATTCATGCCCGGTCATCACTGATGAGAATGAAGCAATCGAGCAAATCACCGGACGGGACCCGGATTTAGTATTGCTGACAACTAGTGCTACCAGGATACGGGAACTATGTCAGAAAATAAAACAGAAGAGAGACCTGCCAATTATCGCTCTGGTGACTAGGGCAATGCTCAACAGTGTTAACGGCCATCAAGATATCGATGATTTTCTGGTTGAGCCCTATGATATTACCGAATTGTTATGCCGGATAAAAAGATTGCTTAATATCACCGCCGATAATGACAACGATGAACTAATCAAATGTGGTGACCTGACCATTGACCTGGCCAGATATGAAGTGTCTGTGGGCAATAGACCGGTAATGCTGACCTTTAGAGAGTATGAGTTGCTCAAGTTTCTGGCCCAAAATAGAGGCCGTGTCTTTAGCCGCGAGGCTTTACTCACCAGAGTCTGGGACTATGATTACTTCGGCGGAGACAGGACGGTAGATGTCCACATCAGGAGACTGAGGAGTAAGATAGAAGACTCGAACCACGCCTTCATCGAGACGGTGAGGAATATCGGTTACCGGTTCAAAAAAGACAACTAGCTTCATCTTCTTTCAACCTAAGCACATAAATTTAACCTGGCGGTAATATTCTGGAAACATAACAGGGCTATGATAAGGTTATTACAACGATGAGGTAATGTGGAAATTCCCTTTACCTCAACAAAGCGGAGGTAAGAATGGCAAAAAAGAAAAGCCGAGAAGAAAGCAAGGAATATGTCCTCAAGATGGTCAAGGACCACGATATCAAGTTTATCCGGATATGGTTTAGCGACATTCTGGGTATGCTCAAGAACTTCGCCATCACCGTAGAGGAACTGGAAGGCGCTCTGGAAGAAGGGATGGGGTTTGATGGCTCCTCAATTGAAGGCTTTGCCCGTATTGATGAGAGCGATATGGTAGCTCTGCCCGACCCCGATACTTTCCAGCTGCTTCCCTGGAGACCCCGGGAGCACGGTGTCGCCCGGATGTTCTGTGACATTCTGAAACCGGGTGGTGAACCCTTTGAGGGTGACCCCAGGTATGTCTTGAAAAAGAACCTGAAGCGTGCTGCCGATTTGGGCTACACCTACTATGTAGGCCCGGAACTGGAGTTCTTTTATTTTAAAGATTCAAATAGTACGCAGCCTCTAGACGCCGGGGGTTATTTCGATATGGTGCCTCTGGACGTGGCCACTGACCTGAGACGGGATACAGTCCTTACCCTGGAAGAGATGGGTATCGGCATCGAGTATTCCCACCACGAGGTTGCCCCCAGTCAGCACGAAATAGACATGAGGTACACTGATGCCCTGACTATGGCGGATAATGTAATGACCTACCGTTTGGTAGTCAAACAGATAGCCCTGCAGCAAGGCGTCTATGCCACTTTTATGCCCAAGCCAGTTTTTGGTATCAATGGCAGCGGTATGCATGTCCACCAATCACTGTTCAAGGGCGAGCGTAATGCCTTCTTTGACCCGAAGGACAAGTACAACCTCTCCAAAACCGCCAAGAGCTATGTCGCCGGATTACTCAAGCACGGCCCGGAAATCACGGCTATCACCAGCCAGTGGGTTAATTCCTACAAGCGACTGGTTCCAGGCTACGAGGCACCGGTGTACCTTTCCTGGGCGCGGCGTAACCGCTCTGACCTGATACGGGTACCGGAGTATCGCCCCGGAAAAGAGAAGGCAACCAGGATTGAATACAGGTCTCCCGACCCTGCCTGCAATCCTTACCTTACCTTCAGCGTGATGCTGGCGGCCGGGCTGGAGGGAATTGAGAAGAACTATCAACCACCACCTCCGGTGGAAGAAAATGTGTACGAGATGACCGCGCAAGAAAGAAAGGAAAGGGGAATAGACACCCTCCCCGCCAGCCTGTTTGACGCTGTTCAGCTGGCTGAGCGTAGTGAAATAGTACGTAAAGCCCTTGGAGAGCATGTCTTTAATGCCTTTATCCAGAATAAGAAAATAGAGTGGGACCAGTATCGGACACAGGTGACGGAATACGAGATAAAGAGATACCTCCCGATTTTGTGAACTAAAACCAGTTCACTCCACCAACACCGCAATAGAGGCTGGGCAATTGTCCAGCCTCTCTCAATTTCATAGACGCATAATTAATACTATTTTATTAACTTCTTTATAATAGTATTGTCATATTGTACAAAATGAGTTACAATGGCAACGGCAGAACTGAAGGATAAAGATGGTCGGCAAAGATTACTACAACATACTGGGTATTAAACGGAATGCCAGTGAGCAGGAGATAAAGCAGGCTTACCGGCGGCTAGCCCGTAAGCATCACCCTGACGTTAACCCCGGGGACAAGTCAGCTGAAGCCAGGTTCAAAGAGATAAATGAGGCTTATGAGGTCCTCTCCGACAAGGGAAAACGCCAGAAGTACGACCAGTATGGTGACCAGTGGCAGCACGCTGACCAGTTTGCCAGGGCCAGAGGACAACAGACACCGCAGTGGGATTTCAGCCAGGGGGGTGCTCAAGGCTTCCGCTTTGAGCAGGGTAATCCAAACGACCTTTTTGGTGACCTGTTCCAGGGTTTCCGGACCGGGACGGCCGGCCGCCGAGTTCGGCCAAGACAAGGGCAGGATATCGAGCACCCCATAGAAGTAACCCTGGAGGAAGCCTATCACGGGACTAACCGCATCCTGAACCTCGAGAGCGAAGAGGCTTGCCCCACTTGCGCGGGTAGCGGCCGGACTCAAAATATGCGGTGCTCGGCATGTCTTGGTTCAGGAGCCGTCTCCAGTTTGAAGCGACTGGAAGTCAAGATTCCGCCCGGCGTTGACAATGGCTCTCGAGTACGCGTCGCCGGCAAGGGAGAACCGGGTTATGCCGGAGGCAAGAGTGGCCACCTTTACTTGGTAATGTTGGTTAAGCCTCACCAGTTGTTTGAACGTAAGGGTAATGACTTATATGTGGATGTATCCGTACCGCTGACCGTAGCCATGCTGGGTGGTGAAGTACCGGTACCTACCCTCACCGGGAAACTGGCACTGAAAATTCCGCCGGAAACCCAAAATGGGCGTGCCTTTCGTCTGGCCGGACAGGGAATGCCGCATCTGGGTAACTCCGCCCACGGTGACCTGCTGGCTAAAGTGCAGGTGCTTTTGCCAGGTAAACTCTCCGCAGAAGAAAAGAGGCTATTTGAGCAGCTCAAACAGCTACGACCCGCTGGAGCAAGTTAAGAGGTGATTTATGAATTTAAGGGATGAAGAACCGCGCTACGTCATCAGTATTGCCGCCAGAATGCTCAGCGTCCAGACGCATACCTTGCGTTACTACGAAAAGATTGGCATAATAGAGCCATCCCGGTCTAAAGGTAATATTCGCCTGTATTCGGAACGAGACATAGCTCACCTGAGGCGGGTGAAGACTTTGATGGATGACCTGGGTATTAATCTGGCCGGGATAGAGGTCATCTTGCGTATGGCAGAGCGCCTGTCCGAGTTACAGGAACATATCGACGGGCTGGAATCAGAGTTAAAGAGACTCAGGCGGCAGTAGTTTTAGCCAGAGGTCTCTGTTAATATCCAAGACGGCAAAATTAAGATAGAGGTAAGAAATTTGTTTGATATCGAACGTTTCCTGGAGGAAAAGCTAAATCCGGTATTTAAAGGCTACTATGCAATCTGGGTCTACTGGTGGCCTCTGTGGAGACGCATCACCAGGCGAGACATCTTGCGCAAATGGCAGCAAACCAACCTGGTCCGAGAAGGATGTACCTTCTTAGACTACGGCTGTGGCACCGGCGCTTTTACCATTCCGGCAGCTAAAATAGTCGGAACACGGGGGAAAGTATATGCTTTAGATTATTTCCCCCGCCAGCTGGAAATAGTCAAGGAAGAATTACAAAAAGAAGGGTTAGCCAATCTGGAAACCATACTTTCAAATCAGGAAACGGGTTTACCTGATGAAAGCATCGATGTCATCTGGATGTGTGATGTCCTGCATGAGATTAAAGAAAGACGGGCAGTGTTAGAAGAGTTACACCGGGTACTAAGGAAAGAAGGAACCCTGGCTTTTTATGATGGCATGAAGGAGAAAGTCCTGAACTATACCAACGGTCTGTTTTCTCTCACTGAAAAAGAGGGGAAATTATTCAAATTTGCCAAAATAACTTAATAAGGGAGACCCATTGGAGTCAACGCCAGTTGCACAGGGAAGACTAACAAGGAGCTGGCATTTCTATCTGGTTAGTAGTGCAAGTATTTTACTCACTGTGGCACTGCTTTTCGCCGCAGTCTTATTCCAGGAAGAAATACGGCGTGCTCAGACTTACGGTTATCTGGGTGTCTTTATCATTGGTATCCTCTGTGGAGTGACTATTATTCCCACGCCTACACTATGGCTGATATTCGTCTTCGGTCATGTATTGAACCCGGTATGGGTAGGTCTGGTAGCCGGCTTTGGAGCCGCTATCGGCGGGATAACGGTCTACCTTACCGGAGCCGGCATGTTTAACTTGTTGAGCCGACTCCGCCCGAGGAAACAGAATCCTGAACATCAGCCAGATATAAGCGGTGTCTCGAAGCCAGTCCGGTCAAAATCCTGGTTTAAGAATCAGACTTTTTACCGGCGCTTAATGGAGTGGGTAGGCGGAAAAGGAGGCTCCTGGGTTGTCTTCATTAGCTCGGCAATAATCAGCCCTTTCTATTATTTTACCGGGCTGGCCGCCGGCACCCTGCGTATGGGTTTACTCCGCTTCTTCCTGCTTAGCTGGGCTGGCAAAACGGTAAGATACCTTATTGTCGCCTTTGCCGGGTACTGGGGACTATCTATCTTATTACGCTGGATTGGTGTTTAACAGATGACAGACAATCATTTATCTCTGGAGGAAGAAGCCAACCAGCTGGCACGGAAACTCTTCGGTAATGACCGGCAAAAGTGTCTCGTCTTTACCCGCCGACTTCTGGACATCTACACTACCGCTCAAGACAATGATTTCCTACTGATTCATAACCCCGGCGGATGGGGCAATACACGCCTGGAGCACTGCCTGCAGTGGGAACGCAGTATTGTGGAAGGAATCAGTAATACCCTGAGAAAGCGGGGATATACCGGGGCGCTAATACAGCACTTCCGCACCGGTACCGGCCTGCGGGAGATAATGAGGGATATCAGAGAGCAAGCCCGTTTCTTTACCTCCAAGGCAGAGATATTGGCTGCTGAACTGAAATTTATCACCGGGCACCTCAACTCCCTTAAGGTAATACTGATTGGAGCCAGCCAGGGAGCCGCCTTCAGCAACGCTGTTTTACAGCGTGTTAACAATCTTGAGCCGGTTCACAGCATCGAACTGGGAACACCTTTCTTCTACAAATCGCGGCGTGTAATTACGAAAAAAACTCTGGCAATAGATAGTAATGGGCTGATGCCTGATGCTATGATGGAATGGGATGTATTAACGATACTTAAAGCCTTCGCCGCGGCCCCCTTTAGATGGATTAAGTACCGACTGCAGGGGACGCCGATAAGATTTAGCTACTGTATTAATGTCCCCGGGCACGAGTATAACTGGGAGTACCCTGAAGTCCAGCAACATATTGAAGATTTCCTTGGCCTTAACTTCATTACCAAGAGCGTGGAGGTGGAAAGCCGATGAGACCGGACAGATTTACTGAATTAGCCCGAGAAGTGATTGAAGCATCTCAGCAACTGATGATGCAGTTTCGCCATAACCAGTGGGATGTGGAACATATCCTCCTGGCTTTACTCTTACAGGAAAAGGGCCTGGTCTGTGATATATTACGAGAACTCGACGTTGATGTGGAAGACGTGAAGCGACAACTGGGAGCGGCACTGGAAAAGATGCCTAAAGTGGCTTATGAGACAACGCAGATTTACGCTACACCGCGTATCAATGCCCTCTTCATGGCCGCCGATGCCGAGTCAAAAAGACTGAACGATGAATTCATCGGCTCTGAACATCTCCTAATTGCAATAGTCAGCGAGGAAAAAGGCGAGGCAACCACAATCCTCAAAAGGTTCGGTGTTGACCAGGAAAAGGTGTTTCAGGCCCTGCAGAAGATTCGTGGCGGGCACCGGGTTACCGATGCCCGGGCGGAGAGCAAATATCGCTCTTTGCAAAAGTATGGCCGTGACCTCACTGAATTAGCCCGCCAGGGTAAACTCTACCCGGTTATCGGGCGGGATGACGAGATTAAACGGGT
>JACPSA010000057.1 GCA_016193545.1 Chloroflexota bacterium | reverse complement strand
TCAGCTTTAGACTCGGTAGTGGTAATCTTCTCATAACCCAGCAGGTCGGTCACCAGGTTACGGTACATCGCCTGCCGATAACCCGAGGTCTTGCCTGTTTTTCTTCTATGTACTCTATTTGCCATCTTACTTTACCTCTATGCCTTCCGGTCCGGCTAACTTTCCTCTTCCGCCTCTTCCTCGCTGCCCTTGTCGTGAGAAGCCAGGGAAAGCCCCAGTCCCTCAAGACGCTCAACTATCTCCTGTTTAGACTTCTGCCCGAAATTACGCAGTGCTAACAAGTCCTTCTCTTCCTTGGCGACCAGTGCTCCTACCGTAGCAATACCGCCACGCCGCAGGCAGTTCAGAGTCCGTACTGATAAGTTCAATTGCTCTACCGGCATATTGTACTGCTCGTCAGGAATAGATGAGTGGCTGGCCTCTTCTTGCGTGGAAATACGGGTATAATTGACAAATGAAGCCAGTTGCCCGGCCAGAATTTCAGCACCGCGGCTAATGGCATCGGTGGGTGATATGGTACCATCCGTCCACACTTCCAGATACAACCGCTCAAGACTGGTATCCTGGCCGACATGAATCGGCTCAACGGTAAAATTAACCTTACGCGTCGGGGTAAAGATGGCATCCACCGGAATTACTCCCACCGGGAGATTCTCAGTGGATTCAGCCTCCTTAAAACCCTTGGATAATTCCACATCGAACTCCGCATAAAGCCTGGCTTCGGGTGAATCCAGTGTAGCCAGATAAAGTTCAGGATTGACAATCTCAAAGTCGGCTGAGGGCTTAATATCCGCTGCCGTAATTCGCCCCTCCCCTTCCGCTTCCAGTATCAGCTTGCCCGGCCGTCCGGAGAGCGGCTTTAACCTCAACGCCTTAACATTAAGCAGAAACTCGATGACATCCTCTTTTACATAAGGAATGGCCGCAAATTCATGTTGAATATTTTCAATTTTAACCCTGGTTACCGCCGCCCCCTGAAGATGGCCAAGCAATACCCGGCGCAGGGTATTGCCCACCGTAATACCAAAACCCTTCTCCAGCGGTTCGGCAACAAACCGCCCAAAGTTATCTCTAGTTTCAATACAATCAATCTTTGGCACTATGAGGCTGGACAAAACGCTACCTCCTTATCGCGAGTAGTACTCAACTATAGTCTTGCCGTCAAATTTGGCGTCGATGTCACCGGGGGTAGGCAAAGACAAGGCCTGGCCCGCCAGAGTCTGTCTATCCAGGCTCAACCACGAGACTACCGACTTAGACTGAATATTAGCCACCAATTGCTTATAATACTCAGTCTTGATGCTGCCCTCTTTCCAGCTAATGGTATCACCTTCTTTGACCAAGGAAGATGGTATATTATTCTTCCGTCCGTTAAGCATGATATGTCCGTGCTGAACCAGCTGCCGGGCCTGGGCACGCGATTCAGCGAAGCCCAGACGGTAGACAACATTATCCAGACGCCTTTCCAGTAGCACTATCAGATTGTCTCCGGTGATGCCCTGCTGTTTAGCAGCTCGAGCAAAAAATCGCCGGAACTGTCTCTCCAGCATTCCATAGCTATAACGCACTTTCTGTTTCTCGATTAACTGAAGACCGCGGTCGGAAACCCGGCGGCGGCGCTGTCCCGACTGCTGCCCCGGAGGTTTAGACCGTCTATCCAGAGTGCATTTGACAACACACCGGCTCCCTTTCAGTATCAACTTCTCACCGGTGCGGCGGCATAACTTACAAACTGACCCAGTATATCTGCCCATCTTTTATCTCACACCCGCCTTCTCTTGGGAGGACGACAACCGTTATGCGGGATTGGGGTCACATCCGTAATACTGGTAATATAAAGGCCTGAGCTCTGCAGAGAACGGATAGCCGCCTCCCGCCCGCTGCCCGGACCTTTAACGTAAACCTCCACGTAAACCTCCACCTGGCGTAAGCCATGCTCCATAGCTTTCCGTGCCGCATCACGGGCCGCCAGTTGAGCCGCATAGGGAGTGCCTTTACGTGAGCCCTTGAACCCGGCCGTCCCCGAGCTTCCCCAGGCCAGAACCGCCCCCTGCGGGTCGGTCAGCGTCACAATAGTATTATTAAAAGTAGACTGAATATAGGCTTTGCCTGACGGAATAGACTTCCGCTCCCGCTTTCTGCTCCTAGTTGGCCGTTTTTGTGTTGTCATTTTAACCCTCTCTCACCAGATTTACTCAAATTATTACCAGGCTACTTCTTAGCCACACCGCGTCTCTTGCCTCTGCCGGCTACCGTCTTACGGGTACCACGCTGGGTACGGGCATTGGTACGTGTCCGCTGCCCCCTAACCGGCAGGTTATGGCGGTGCCGGGAACCTCGATAGCTGCCGACCTCAATGAGGCGTTTGATATTAAGGTCTTTTTCTCTTCTCAGCTCACCCTCAACCGTATATTCCTTGTCAACAATCTCCCGCAGACGGTTGACTTCGCCTTCAGTCAGGACCTCTGTCCTGACCCCGGGATTAATGCCAGCCTGAGCCACAATCTTCTGACTCAGGGTGGGGCCAATGCCGTAGATATACTGTAACGCCACCCAGATTTGCTTCTTATTGGGAATATCAACCCCAGCGATACGTGCCATCTATTCCCTCCTCATGCGGCGGATATTAGCCCTGCCTCTGCTTATGTTTGGGGTTAGGACAGATAACCATGACTACCCCATGCCGCTTAATCACTCTGCACTTTTCACAGCGCACTTTAACTGAAGCCTTAACTTTCATAATTAATATAACTACCTCTCATAGTACCTGCCACCATGATTACTTGAATCGATAGGTAATCCGGCCCCGGTTCAGGTCATAAGGTGAAAGCTCAACCAGCACCTTATCACCGGGTAATATTCTGATGTAGTGCATTCTTATCTTACCGGAAATGTGAGCCAATACCTTATGTCCATTAGCCAGCTCAACACGGAACATGGCATTAGGCAAAGACTCAGCCACTACTCCTTCAACCTCGATTGTTTCCTTTTTTGTCTTAGGCATAACCACCCTATCTACAAACTGGTCAGTACCTCGGCCTCAGCATCAGTAACGGCAATAGTATGTTCAAAGTGGGCAGAGAGACTCCCGTCACTGGTGGATACCGTCCAGTGGTCATCAGCCACCGTGGTACGCCAATCACCGATATTCACCATAGGCTCAATAGCCAGAGTCATACCTTTCTTCAATACCAGTCCCTGCCCCGGCAAACCAAAATTAGGTATTTGCGGCTCTTCATGCATCTCGCGGCCAATACCATGCCCGGTGTACTCACGCACCACCGAATAGCCTCTTGATTCAGCGTAACGCTGAATCGCCACCGAAACATCACCAAGTCTTGCCCCAGGACAGGCCGCCGCAATGCCTGCTTGCAGAGCACCCTCTGTCGCGGCAATAAGCCGTTCTGCCTGCGGGCTAATCTTACCCACACCCACGGTTACGGCAGCATCACCGTGAAAACCCTGAAAAATGGCGCCAAAATCAAGGGATACGATATCACCCTCCTGCAAAATCCGTTTCCCCGGAATCCCGTGTACTATCTCATCATTAACTGATACGCAGAGAGTGGCCGGAAACCCGCGATACCCCTTGAACGAGGATTTCGCTCCCAGCTTTTTCAGTTCTCTAACCGCAATATCATCCAGCTCCTCAGTTTTCATCCCCGCTCTCATCTTTGAACTTAGCACTCGCAGTACGGTAGCTACAATCCTGCCCGCCTGCCGCATTACGGCAATTTCTTTGTCGGATTTGATAACCAGACTCACCGCTCCCTCGAGCCGGCAAACTCTCCATGCAGCGCCGCTATCATTCTGGCTGTTACCTCATCAACGCTCCCCTCTCCATCCACCTCTAATAGCTTACTCGCCCGGGCATAGTAATCAATAAGGGGAGCCGTCTCGCTAAAATAAACCTGCAACCGCTTCTTCACTGTTTCAAGTTTGTCATCAGAGCGTTGATATAGCTCGCCGCCGCAACGGTCGCACTTACCCCGCACCTTTGGCGGAGAATCGACCGGATGATATGATGCCTGGCACTGACGACAAATCCAGCGCCCGCTAAGCCGCTTCAATAACTCCTTCTCGGAGACTCTAATGTAGACCACCTTATCTATCACCTTACCTTGCTCCGCCAGAGTCCGGTCTAAAGCCTCAGCCTGTTTCCGATTCCTGGGAAAGCCATCGAAAATTACTCCGGATGGTGAACCCGGGGCGGCTATACGCTCCAAGACCACTCTTATTGTTATCTCGTCAGGCACCAGCTTTCCCTGTTCCATATAAGCTTTAACCTGTTTGGCCAGCTCAGTCCCTTTTTCTAATGCCTGCCGGAACAGGTCGCCGGTGGCAATATGGAGCAGGTTCAGCTCCTGTGCCACTCTAGCCGCCTGTGTTCCCTTACCGGCACCGGGGGCACCCAGAAAAATAATATACACTTCTTATTTTACCCCTACTTCAAACTGGCGGAAAGTCCCGCTTACTTGATAAAGCCTTCATAGCGCCGCATCACCAGCTGCGCTTCCACTTGTTTCATCGTGTCCAGAACAACACCGACTACAATCAATAAGCCCATGCTGGACAACTGTATCACCTGGACATTGGTAATCTCCCGGGCCAAGAAAGGTACTACCGCGACCAGCGCCAGAAAGAGAGCCCCGGCCCAGGTAATATGTTTAACCACGTTGTTAAAATAAGTAGCCGTATGTTTCCCCGGCCGGATTCCGGGAATAAATCCCCCCTGCCGTTGCAGGGTACCCGGCAAATCCTGCTGCTGGAAAATTACCATGGTGTAAAAGAAGGCAAAGCCGATTACCAGCAGAAAATAGAGTCCCCAGTAAAATAAACCCAGAGGCATAGCGGCATTAGGATCAAACAGCTTCATGATAGTATTAGCGAAATTAGGGTTGTCAGCCGGACCGGCAAAATAACTGGCCACCATCCCCGGAAAGAGTACCATTGACATGGCAAAGATAAGCGGTATCATGCCGGCGGCGTTTACCCGCAACGGGATATGTGTCCCCCCCGATTGTTTATACATGCGATTACCACGAAAGACGGTGCGGGCATATTGCACCGGAATCCGCCGGTGTGCCTCGGTAAAAATAACGATGGCGACAACGGTGGCCAGGCCAATCAGAACGTAAGCAATCAGACCGCCAAACTGTCCCCCGGCCAGAAAGCCGCTACCAATCATCTCCGGTAAACCAGCGACAATACCGGCGAAAATTATTATTGATATCCCGTTACCGATGCCATATTCAGTAATACGCTCACCCAGCCAGACCAGGAACATTGTTCCCGCCATCAGGGCAAAAACCATGGCTACCGTGGGCAGTACTTCGGCACTAGCCACCACGCCCTCTCGCCGCAGCAAGACTATCTGGCCGTAGCCGGCCAGGCCAGCCAGCGGCACCGTCAGCCAGTGAGTAATCTGATTAACCTTATCCCGGCCAGCTTCCCCTTCCTGAGACAGTGCCTGTAACCAGGGAATAACCGGCACCATCAGTTGGATAATGATTGAAGCGGTTATGTAGGGATAAACCCCCATCGCCGCCACACTGAAATTCCGCATGGCACCACCGCTGAACATATCGAGCATACCTATCAGTGAATTACGTTCAAACAGTGACCTGAGGGCAGCGGCATCCACTCCGGGTAGAGGCACATGAGCCACAAAACGAAACACTACCAGAATACCCAGGGTCAAAAGAATGCGACGCCTCAAATCAGGCAGATGAAAAGCGTCAATCGCTGCCTGAAGAAGTCGTGGCCTGGTTTGCCGCGGACGCATACTCCACCTCCTCTACCTTACCTCCGGCCGCTTCAATCTTGGCTTTAGCGGCCGCCGAGAATTTGTGGGCTTTAACCACCAGGGGATACTCAATGGCACCATCAGATAGTACCTTAACCGGTTGCCGCGCCGATTTCACCAGCCCGGCAGCGAACAATCTGTCCGGCGTTACCTCACTACCTGACTCAAAGATATTAAGTTTATCGATATTAATAACGCTATACTCCGTACGAAAAATATTGACAAAGCCGCGCTTCTGCGGCAAACGCTTAATCAGCGGTAACTGCCCGCCTTCAAAGCCGGGTTTCATATTGCAGCCGGCACGAGCCTTCTGCCCTTTACAGCCCCGCCCGGAATAAGTACCATGCCCGCTACCGTCTCCCCGCCCCACTCGCTTGCGGTCTTTCCTGGAACCAGCCGCCGGGGAGAGTTCATTCTGTCTCATCAGTGCTCGCCTCCACCTTAACCAGATGTCTCACCTTGTTAATCATACCTCGAATTGAGCCTGAATCATCATGGACAACGCTATGATTCAACCGACGCAGACCAAGAACCTTCAATGTCCTCTTCTGGTCTTTGCTATAGCCAATACCGCTTTTCACCAGGGTGATATTTAGTTTAGCCATTAGTTTATTATCTCCTCAGCCAGGCTGCTGAAAAAGCCGTGGAATCCCCCCACGAACTACGTCTCACGACTCTCAGTCTTGACGGCCGGGGCAGGACTGCGTCTTTCCTTAGTTTCATTCGGGACTACGACTATCTTACGCCTGGCCAACTCTGCCTCTGGATTTTTAAGCTGGCTCAGGGCGAGCATCGTCGCTTTAGCCACATTGATACGATTAGAGCTACCCAAAGATTTTGACAGGATATCCTTGATGCCAGCCATCTCCAGCACTGCCCGGGCACTACCGCCGGCAATGATACCGGTGCCCGGCGCCGCTGGTTTCAGCATAATCCGGGCGGCACCGAACTTAACATTGACCTCATAAGGAATGGTCATTCCAGCCATAGGCACTTTTATCAAGTTCCTTCTGGCAGTAGCATTAGCCTTGTTAATTGCCAGTGGCACTTCATTAGCTTTACCCAGACCGATACCCACATGTCCGTTACCATCACCGCTTACCACCAGAGCACTGAAACGAAGGCGTTTGCCTCCTTTCAACACCTTGGCCACCCGATTGATGTGGACCAGCTTATCACTTAGCGTTAGCTCAGCCGGGTCTATCTTCGTCAACGATTCATTCATTTGCTTTTAACCTATCCCTCAAACCGTTCCTTACCGGTAAACTATTCTTCCCGAAATCTCAAACTTAAGGTAGTCTGAGACTATCTTCG
Organism: Chloroflexota bacterium; assembly: GCA_016193545.1. Lineage (GTDB taxonomy): Bacteria > Chloroflexota > Dehalococcoidia > Dehalococcoidales > UBA2162 > JACPSA01. Next base: position 3,966 of record JACPSA010000057.1, on the reverse strand, counting down.
TTAAAATTTCAAACCTTCCTTGCGAGCTGCCTCAGCCAGGGCTTTTATCTTACCGTGATACTTATAGCCACCGCGGTCAAAAACTATCTTAGCTATCCCTTTCCCTAGCGCCCGCTTGGCAACCAGGGAACCGACTAACTCGGACTGGGTGGTCTTGTTCTTGCCGGCGACCGCACTTTTTATCTCCGGATCCAGGGTTGAGGCCGAAACCAGCGTATGCCCCTTTGAATCATCAATCACCTGGGCATAAATATGGCTCAGACTGCGGAAAACACACAACCGGGGCCCCAACGGTGTACCCTTCACCTTGGCTCGAACTCGAAGGTGTCTCCTCTGACGGGTTACTCTTGACTCATCTTTAGCCATTTATGCGGCCTTTCCCCCTACTGCCTTACCGGTTTTACCCGGTTTCAGCTTTATTGTTTCCCCGGCGTATCTAATACCTTTACCTTTATAAGCATCAGGCGGGCGCATAGCCCGAATTCTGGCCGCCATCTCACCCACCGCTTCCTTATCAATCCCGCTAATCGTAATGCGATTGTTTCCTTCCACACTGAAAGACACACCCAGTGCCGGGGCAACCTCGACCGGATGGGAAAAACCGACACGCATTACCAGCTTATCACCCGATTTTTCCGCCCGGTAACCAACGCCGACTATCTCCAGTCCCTTCTCAAAACCCTTGCTGACCCCTTCCACCATGTTAGCCAGAAGGCTCCGCGTCAGGCCGTGTAAAGAGCGGTGCTCCCGGCTATCACTGGCACGCGACACTACTAGCTTATCGTTTTCCAGGGCAACCGACAGGCCCGGATTAAAACGGCGCTTTAGCTCTCCCTTGGCTCCGTGCACCGTAACCTCATCCTGTTTTATCGTGACGACCACCCCTGGTGGCACGGTTATCGGCAACCGTCCTATCCTAGACATAAGCATTACTCCCGGACTTAATTACAACACATAGCATAACAGTTCTCCGCCAAGTCCCTGGCGCCGGGCTTGCTGACCCGTCATCACGCCCTTAGATGTTGAAACAATAGCCACACCCAACCCACCACTAACACGGGGAATCTCTTTTCGCTCAACGTACACTCTTAGCCCGGGCTTACTTACCCGCTCCAGAGCGGAAAGAACCGGCCGGTTGGATTCATCATACTTGAGACGCATTTTAATTACCCGGTGAGGTTTACCCTTGAGCACCTCATAGTCATTGACGAAACCCTCCTCCTTAAGGATTTTAGCAATTGCCAGCTTCATCCTTGAGGCGGGTATCAATACCGCATCATGCCGGACCATAACCGCATTACGTATCCGGGTCAGCATATCCGCAATTGGGTCAGAGACAGTCACTCTTCCTCCCTTAAACCATCCTTGAATTTAATTACCAGCTTGATTTTCTCACACCGGGAATCTGACCATCGAGGGCCAGTTTACGAAAACAGATACGACATAAGCCGAACTTACGGATATAACCGTGAGGCCGACCGCACAGGCGACACCGGTTATGCTGCTGAACCTTATATTTAGCCGGCCGCAGCCACTTGGCAATTTCTGACTTCTTAGCCATTTTCCTCCACAGCAAAAGGCATCCCCAATAACTCCAGGAGGTGCCTGCCTTCTTCGTCTGTTTTAGCTGTCGTCACAATTGACACTTCCAGGCCCCGAATTTTATCTATTTTATCGTATTCTATCTCCGGGAAAAGAGTCTGCTCCTTGAAAGCTATGGTGTAATTACCCCACCCATCAAAAGAGTCTCTGGGAACCCCTTGAAACTCCCGGATACGACACAAAACAGCATTCATTAGCTTATCGAGAAAATCATACATCCGCTCCCCACGCAGGGTCACTTTTAACCCGATAGGCATCCCTGCCCTCAACCTGAAGTTGGCGATAGACCTTTTAGCCCGGGTGGTTACCGGGTGCTGCCCGGCAATAGTCGCTAAGTCCTTTTCGGCAGCTTCCAGAGCCTTGGCATTCTGAATCGCTTCCCCCACGCCAATGTTAAGCACTACCTTCTCCAAACGCGGTACCTGCATTATATTCTGGTATCCGTAACGCTCCATCAGCGTCGACACAACCTCTTTTCGATACTTCTCCTTCAATCGTGACATCTAATCAATCACCTCATGACAAACGCGGCAAATCCGGACTTTTTTGTCGCCCTCTAAAAAGCGAAAGCCAATGCGGGTAGGATGGTTACATTTACTGCACAGCAGCATAACATCCGATACATGAATCGGCGACTCCCGTTCAATTATACCCGCCTGCCTGACTTGCCCGGTCGCCCGGGTATGTTTTTTGATGAAGTTAACACCTTCTACCAGTACCCTCTCATCTTTAGGATAGGCAAAGCGCACTTTACCCTTCTTACCTTTATCCTTACCGGCGATAACCAGCACGGTATCATCTTTCCTAATCTTCATCTCACAAAACCTCAGGCGCTAGTGACATAATCTTGGTGAAATCCTTCTCTCTCAACTCTCTAGCTACCGGTCCGAATATACGGGTTCCCTTAGGATTATTCTGTTCAGAAAGAATAACCGCTGCATTCTCATCAAACCTGATGGAAGAACCATCGGCACGCCGGTACGGTTGGGTGGTGCGGATAACAACGGCTCTGACCACTTCACCCTTCTTGACGGCTCCCCCTGCGGTTGCCCGTTTGACTGAAGCCGTAATAATATCGCCTATCCGGGCATACTTCCGGCTGGTAGCGCCCAGCAAGCCGATGCACATAATCTGGCGAGCCCCGGTATTATCAGCCACCTTAAGTCTAGTATAAGATTGAATCATATCGCTCTATCCTAAAACCAGTTTCAGGTTATCTCCGCAGGTTTAACCTCGACTATTTCTTTCTTGGTTATAATCTCCGCCACCCGCCACCTTTTCTCTTTAGACAGGGGGCGGGTTTCTATAATCCGGACAATGTCCCCTTCCCCGCACTCACTCTTGGCATCATGAGCCTTATATTTAACCGCTTTTTTGATGGTCTTATTATACAGAGGGTGGTGCTTGGTAGTCTCCACCACCACCACTACCGTCTTGTCCATCTTATTACTAAGAACACGCCCGATTCTGATTTTGTGCTTTGTCTCCATATTCTTCAACTTTCCCCAACTTTCCCCAATCCGTCTCAGGTTAAATTGAACCCGCTACAGCCAAATATCTACGCCAGCTCCTTTTCCCTTATTATCGTCTGTATTATGGCAATCTTTTTTCTCGTTAGCCGGAGCTGGCGATGGTTCACCAGCTGCTTGGTGGTCAAACGAAAACGAAGGTCAAAAAGCTCCTGATGAGCGGCTTCCAGCTGCTTGGCTAATTCCTCAGGCTTCAACACCCGAATTTCCTCAACCTTCATCCGGCACCCACCTTTGCTGTTTTAGCACCACCGGCGACCACTGTTTCTCTAGCGACAAATTTAGTGTCTATGGGGAGCTTATGTGAAGCCAGACGCATTGCCTCTTTGGCTACTTCCTCACCGACACCAGCCATCTCAAATAAAATTCTGCCTGGCTTAACTACAGCAACCCAGTGGTCAGGAGCACCCTTGCCTGAACCCATACGGGTCTCCGCCGCCTTTTTGGTAATCGGCTTATCCGGGAAAATACACACCCAGATATTTCCTCCCCGCCGAACATGACGCGTAATTGCCCGGCGGGCAGCCTCAATTTGACGAGCTGTCAGCCAGGCCGCCTCCAGCGCCTGCAAGCCAAAATCACCAAAAACAACCGTGTTCCTTGCGTAGGCTTTCCCCCGGCGGCGCCCTTTTTGTACTTTACGAAACCGCACCCGCTTAGGTTGTAGCATTATTCTCTCCCGGCTCTATCGGTGGCTTAACCTTAGTTCTTTTCTTCGCCGCCGGCTTTACCGGTGGTTCAGCACTAACTTCAGCAGCCGCTGCCGCCTTGGTCCGTCTCCTGGTCGCTGGCTTTGCCACCGGCGCCGCTTCAGTACTGACCTCAGTGGCCGCTG
>JACPSA010000079.1 GCA_016193545.1 Chloroflexota bacterium | reverse complement strand
GGCGCTATCGGGTCTTTGTCGATGTCAGTTGCAACATCAGCCGAGTGGACTATTTTGGCGAGATGCTGGAGAGCCGGGTCTTTCAGCTCGTACTTGAACACAATAGACTCGAAGGAACAGCGGCTCTCGTGATGGCCCAGCTCCACATCCTGCACATCGAACGGGATGGCACCGGTTGCGGTGGCAACCTTTTTTACCTGGCTTGGAGGAACAAAGAGGAACTCTGCTTCGTTATCGACAAACCTCTTGATGAGCCAGGGGCAGGCGACGCGGTCAACATGGACATGAGAACGAGTAACCCATTTCATAGTTTTTCCCTCCTCCGATTTATTTATTGAATTCTTCACCAAAAATCGTAAAGTCGCTACCACTTGCCAAGTTCTTCCAGTACCTTAACCACCCGCCACGTTTCGGCACTAACGGCGGTGCCGCCCATGATGACGGCCACAGCTACAGCTTCCAGGATTTCGTCTTTCGTGGCTCCGGCGTTGATAGCATCTCTGGCCTGTCCCTGAACGCATCGGATGCAGCTTGCCATAAGGCCACAGGCTAAGGCGATAAGCCGCTTGGTTTTGAGATTGAGTGCCCCATCCTTATAGACTGCCTGCCTGAAAGCAGTGTAGGCAGCCATTGTGGGAAATCCCTGGTCGAACTTATCCCGATACTTCCCAGTCTCAGTGTAATACTCCAGTTGATTCTCCATAACAGCTACCTCCCTACTTAATGCCAAAATAGGCTAGGGCCTCGGCCATCTGCTTCGCATACTCTTCCTGTACACGCGTTATCCTGGCTTTAATATCGTCGTGTAAATGTATAACAAACTCGCGAGCGGCCTCTTGTCCCCACATACTCTTGATATGCTCAGCATTGTCCAATAGCTGCTTGATGTCATGTCTCTCTACTTTCTTGGTCTCGTCTTTATCAACCCACTCGTGGACTTCCTGATAGCCCTTTCCTGTTCGCGCTAGACTATTCTTCACATGTATCTCTACTGCTGGCATGTGCCCCTCCTTTATCTTTAAATTATAATTGTAACAGTTGTTACAATTATAAGCCTATGGTAAAATACCTGTCAAGAGGCACATCTGTCAATGGAATGGTTATTATTCACTTACTGGTTGCCAGCGGAACCTTCCCGCAAGAGAGTTTTCGTTTGGCGTCAATTGAAGAAAATGGGTGCCCTTTCCACTGAGGAAGGAGGCTGGCTTTTACCCAAGAGAGAGCCGTTGTCAACCAATATCGCAGACATCGCTCGCAGCGTAGAGGAGATGGGCGGAACAACGAACCTGTACACAGTGACTCACTTTAGCGAGGCGCAGGAGCAGCGAGCCATAGCCAGGTTTCAGCAGGAAAGGGAACGGGAGTACGCCGAGATAATCAAGGAATGCCATAAGACGTTGGGGCATATAGAAAGAGAGCGTCAGGAGCAACAGTTTAACTTCGAGGAAGTAGAGGAACTGGAGGGCGATTTAGAAAAGGTGAAGCGCTGGTATTCCGAAGCCGGGAAACGTGATTTCTGGGAGGTCAACGCACGAAATGAAGTGGAAAAGCTGATTCGTGAAGCGGAAGCAAGTCTGGCCGATTTCACCCAGAAAACATATGAAACACTGCAAAACACTCAGCAGGAACCCGATACTAAATGAAGACTAAACCGTCGCCTTTTCTGCTCCTCTGCATTATGGGCGGGCTGGCCATTTTCAGCTCGACGATGGCCAAGAATCCCGCCTTACCGTTGTTTATTCGCTCGATGGGAGTACCGGTCTCCACAGTCGGCTTTATTGCAGCCGCATCTACGGTAGTCGGAATCATCGTTAGCCTTCCTGCCGGCATCCTTTCCGACATTATCGGACGGCGCCGCGTGATACTAATGGCTGCCATTGTGTTTGCTACAGCACCCTTTCTATATCTGGTGATTACATCACCGTGGCAGTTAGTCTTGGTGCGCGTTTACCACGGATTAGCCACTGCTATCTTGGGTCCGGTGGCTATGGCAGCGGTAGCAGATACCTTCGAAAAAAGACGAGGCGAGCGCATGGGCTGGTATTCTTCCGCCACAATGCTAGGCCGCTTTCTGGCTCCATTCGTGGGTGGAATCTTGATATTTGGCGAAGATTTCCGCTGGGTCTATCTGGCGGACGGTTTTGCTGGGGTACTGGCTCTCGTCGCAGCCATCAGGTTACCCCTTACCACCAGGACATCAGGCCCGGTGTGGGAAACCTTGAAACGCGAGCGCGGCAAATACGGTCAGGAAATCGCCTTTGTTTTTCGCCATCTCGGTATTCTAGCTACGAGCGTAATCGAGGCTGTACAGTATTTCGCCTTCGGTTGCCTGGAAACATTCTTGCCAATCTACTTGAATGAAAAGCTCGGATACCCGGCCTGGAAGATTGGCCTCTTATTTACCGCACAGATACTTGCGGCTACATTCACTAAACCCGTAATGGGCCGCCTGTCTGACCGCTACGGACGCATACCCATGATTGTCTCCGGGCTGGCTCTGGGAGGTATTACCACCGGCATCATGCTGCTCTCATCCAACTACCTAGTTATTTTGGTGCTTATAGCTATATTTGGTCTGGGTTTAGCAACGGTGACCGCTTCCACTTCGGCGTTGGTGGCAGATTTAGCCCGGGCACAAAGCCGCGGCAGCGCCCTAGGTATTCTTTCCAGCATCATGGATATTGGTCATTCAAGCGGCCCCATGGTTACCGGGGTTCTGATTGGCGCTTACTCATATCGAATGGCATTTGGCATAGTGGGTGTTGGACTCGTTGTGGTAAGCCTCATTTTTGGGTTTACGATGCGTTGGGCCATTCCTCGCGCTGAGACAGGAACTCAAGGTTGACAAGGCTGATACTGAACTGGTTAAAAGAAGACCATGCCCAACCGGATGACTTCAAGGTAATACAATTACCACAGGATGAAGCTAAAAGATAATCTTAGGGTAGGAAGAGGGATATTATCCGTATCTAACCTATGGTAATATCATTACCATTATGGTGGGGAAGCGGGGACTCGAACCCCGACGCCTTGCGGCACATGATCCTAAGTCATGCTCGTCTGCCAATTCCGACACTCCCCCGCAAAGCCAGTTCAGCACTTTCTCGGCTTAAGGTAACAAGAAATTCTCAGACTCACTCTATTTTAGCAGAGATAACCGAGCAAAGCTACCAACATTAAACTAAAGCCTAACAGACCTTTACAACATCAGTCCTGATAAGTTAGAATGCTACGATTAGACAATCTTATTTAATAATAAAGTGAAAGGAAGAGTTAAAGAAAGAATGAAGGTACTAGGTCTTTGTTGCAGTCCACGGAAAAACGGTAACACTGAAATCCTGGTTACGGAGGCTCTGGCCGGCGCCCAGGAGGCAGGCGCAGAAACCGAACTGGTCAGCGTAGCTGGCAAAGAACTGATGCCGTGCGATGCCTGTGACGCTTGTTTGAAAACTTTTAAGTGTCACATTAAGGACGACATGCAGTCCATCCTGGACAAGCTGCTGCAAGCCGACGGGATAATCATCGGTAGTCCGACCTGGAATCAGAGTGTGACCAACCAGGCGGCCAGTCTGTTGACCCGCATCAGCCGGGTGCTGCCATCCAAACTCTTAGCCAACAAGGTCGGCGCCCCCATCGCCGTAGCCAGCCGGACGGGAACCTGGGACGTTATTGTCCGCTTGTACCTCTTCTTCCTCAGTCAGCATATGTTCTGCGCTGACTACGTTAGCGGGCTTGCCCGCAACCGGGGAAGAGTGAGAAATGACGAGCGTTCGATGAGAGAGTCAAAAGAACTGGGCAAACAGGTGGTGGCACTGGTGAACCAGAGGCTGAAATGGCCTGAAGGCTATGAGCGCTCGTTTTATGGCCAGCTTGCCGAAAGATACGGCTACAAGCTCAACCCATTCGATTAAAACCGATAACTTACCCCTGTCTGCCGACATGCTGAGGCTGTGGTACCAGCAAAATCTCTTCAAGACTCAGGCGCGGTCGTGGCGGGGGGATTTCCCCGGCCGGATAACCTACCGCGACCACTGCCGCCAGCACCAGATTATCCGGTAGACCAAAGAAACGGTAAATCTCCGGAATAGCGCTGGTACCAGCCACCCAGCAAGTGCCCACCCCCAGAGCGGTAGCCATCAATACCAGATGCTCAATGGCAATAAAAGTATTGGCTCTGGCCGGTGCGATTAACTCATCACGAGGGGGAGTCGGTGCCGAATCCAGTTGCGCCCGATACTCGGGGTCAGCAAAGCGACCCGCCAGCGTTGACTGGACGCCTGATTCGATAAATTCCTTCCGTCTCTGCCGCCTGGCATCCAAGGAATACCGCTCCAGGTCACTGAAACAAACAATCACCACCGGCGCTTCGGCGATAAACCGCTGCCCAAGGCACATCCGGCGCAATTCATCCTTGACTTCCTTATCCCTGACCACCATAAAGCGCCACGGCTGGCGGTTACTCCCTGATGGTGCCAGCCTGGCTGCCTCAAGCATCTGATTAATTACCTCATCGGAAACATCGTCAGGACTGAACTTGCGGATACTGCGCCTAATTTTTATCGCGTCCCACACAGTAAGCATAGCTACCCCCCTAAATTGATTACTCACCCCGGGCATCTGCCATTTCGATTTTTAATTTCCACCCGGTAAGACTGCTAAAAATTCATTATATTTATGGCACCGGAAAAAGTCAAAGCCAAACCTTTTAAAGTCGTTTAGCAACCTATCCCCCTGACCCCCTTCCCTTGAAAGGGAAGGAAAAGTGTAAGTCAGAGAGAGGCGTTACCACTCTCTGAAATCTCTCCCTTGCGTCAGGGAAAGTCTAAGAACAGTGTGTTTAAGAGGGGCGTTAGCCCCTCTTCTAATATCTCTTCCCCCTCTCCTTAAAAGGAGAGGGGGATTAAGGGGGTAAGGTTAATAAGCACCTAAAAATTGAGAGGAACCAGTTAAAGCCAAACCTTTACAATGCTAAGTAAAAGTGATAAACTGCCTCATTATGATGAAATTTCTGGTGAGGCTTCTTTCAGGTATGACGATAGCCGGGCTACTTGCCCTAGAGCAGACCAAAGTGGCTCGAGCCAATGGTGGTGGACTGCATGTCGGCACTATGCATATACCTGCCATTATACTCTGGATTGGGGGTGGGATACTGGTGGCGTTTTTCCTCTTCTTTTTCGTCGGTTGGAGTCTCTCTTCCCGCGCTAAGAAAGATACCCAACCAGAAAAGAAAGAGGAAACTCCTAAGAATTAGGGAGGTATGATGAGACCTTCTGGACAGAATCTGGTGCCTCAACCCCCAGAGCAAGGAGGGTTCTCTCTAGCACGAGGCATAGTCAACTATGTAAATAATGTCCGCAAGTTCAGCCGCAACGCCCGTCTATACCTGGCCTACAGCCTTGCCGAAGGACTGGGCTCAGGAATATGGACCGTGATGTTCAACCTCTACCTTCTCTGGCTCGGCTTTGATGTCGCCTTTGTCGGGCTGCTGGTGGCTATTGAGATGCTGTTTCACGGCTTCTTCGCCTTTCCGGCTGGTCTCATCGGCGACAAAATAGGCAGGAGACGCACCTTCTTTCTGGCCACTACCATGGTCATCATCATGAGGTTAGCTACCCTGTTCACCTTGAACCCTACCGCCCTAATCATTCTCACCAGCTTTCGGGGAATGGGGGAGGGCTTCCATGCCGTCACCGGGGCACCATTTATGATGGAAAATAGTGAACCTGAAGAAAGACCGCACCTCTTCAGTATCAACTCTTCTTTCGATATGTTCTCCCGCTTTGTCGGTTTCCTCTCCGCAGGTTTACTACCCCTCTTCTGGGGCAATGTTTTGGATGTATCGATTATAGACCCGGCGGCAGGGAGATGGTCCTTAGTAACATCTCTACCCCTTAGCTTTGCTGCCCTGACTCCATTGATGCTGATGAAAGAGAAGCGCTTAGAACTGGTGGAGAGCTTCAAGGACCTCGTCACTTTAAGAAACATCGTGAACTTCTCCATCCTGGCTAAGCTAGGGCTTTGCAGCTTGTTCCTGGGGCTATCCTTCGGCTTCATGACCCGTTTCTTCAGCGTCTTCTTCCAGGAGTACCAGGGCGCTACTACCGGACAGATAGGCATGATAATGTCCATCGGCTCACTGAGTGGCGCAGCGACAATCTTGCTCAGTCCAGTACTGATAAAGAAGTGGGGGAAGGTAAAGACCTTACTTATCACCCAGCTTATCTCTGTCCCCTTCATCATTTTCATGGTGCTCACCAGAAACCTCTACATGGTGGGGTTTTTATATCTGATGAGGGGAGCTTTCTATAGCCTCTCCATGCCGATTCGAAACCAGGTAGGCATGGAGCTAGTGGTGGCGAAAGAGCGCGCCACCACCGCCGGGTTCAGCCACATGTGGTTTGACCTGGGAGGTTCCTTCCCCGCTATAATCGCCGGAGGACTAATGGCCGGAGGCAACTTCATCGCTCCCTTCAGCATGGCCGCCGCTGCCTCCCTTATGGGAGCGGTCCTCTTCTACGCTTTCTTTGCCAAAAAAGAAGCGGCACTGTCGGCAGTGCCCCGCCTTGCGAGGACTGGCTAAATAGGTACTGTACCCCCGGCTTCCCACACCAGTAAGCACGCTTGTCTTTCACTACCTTCTAATCTAGACTGGTAAGTACCTGGTTTGACCTTTATGGGCTAATCAGCCTACTATTGATGAGTCCGCTTAAGAAAAGCCGGGAACTGATAATTAACCATAGCACGGATAAGATGAGAAGGCCTGTCAGCCGGGAGTTAGTAGCGGTAATAGCCATCATGGGGCTGGGCACTCTGGCGATGAGTATCCTAAACCCTATTTTACCTCTCTACCTGACTTCACTCGGCGTAACTCCTGAAATATTGGGACTGATGCTCTCCACAGCTATGGTCGGCATGGTCTTCGGTGAGAGTACCTGGGGCTGGGTAGCCGATAAGGCAGGACTGAAAATCCCCCTGAGCATAGGCACCTTTATCAGCGGACTGGTAGTGCTTTTCTTTGCCTTAATGCAGAATATCTCGGCCATCTTTCTCATCTTTTTCTTCTGGGGAATAGTCCGTTCCGCCCTCTTCGGACCGGGCCGGGGCTATATCGGCAGTAACGCCCCGCCATTAAGAAAAGCTACCTTTATGGCTATCACCGTCACCATGCTGTCAATTTCCCGAAGCCTCGGCGCTCTACCCAGCGGCTTTATCGTAGATACCTGGGGCTACCAGCCGGTATTCTTCGTTTCCTGCGGAATCGGTCTCCTCGGAGGCACCGCAGTAATAACCGGTTTAAGAAAAATTCAGCCGGTGAAACCGGAACCACCAGCTGTTCCTCCTTCGCCGACTAATGAGACTCCGGCTAAAGGGCAGGGACTTCCTTACCGTTCCTTCAGTTTCCAGTGCCTGGTGACCGCCCTTCAATTCTGGGGGGTGGGCGTTTCAATAGCCTTCCTGCCACTGCTAGCTACTGAAGTGATAGGAGTGAGGGCTACCGAGGTCGGCATCCTCTTTACAATAGGGGGACTGGTGACGGTAATACTGGGCATACCCATGGGAATACTGGCTGACCGGAAAGGGAAAAAGGGGGTTATGATACTCGGCCTGCTGGTGTCAGCCTCTGGTTTAGCGGGAATCGCTCTCGCACAGAGCTTCTCCTGGCTTATCCTAGCCGTCATTACACTTAATTTAGGTACGGTAATGTTTACCCCGGCAGCATTGGGCTTACTGTCCGATTCAGTGCCGCCGGAACGGCAGAGCACAGCCATGGGCTTATACGGAGGAATATGTGAGAATACCGGAATCATTGCCGGCTCAGCTTTAGGCGGATTTATCTGGAGCGCGTGGCGGATTTATCTGGAGCGCGTGGGGGCCACAGGCAACCTTCCTGACCGGTACTGTAGCCGCCCTTTTGGGAGCCGTGATATGCTCAAGTATGGTAAAAAGCAAAGGCTCTAAAAGCCCCTAGCCCAATAAACAAGGGGCGAGAAGACTTGAATCGTCCCGCCCCTTTTCTTTTACCGCGCCGCCAAATGGTATTAAGGTCTAGAACCCCATCGATTTCTTCAACGCCTTGTCAATCCAGATAAACTTGGTGAAACCATAAGAATCAGTAGCCCCAATAGCCCATTCACCATGGAAATTCTTGACCCATGGCCACCATAAGGTGTAAACATAGGGCATCGGGAACTGCAAGTACCAGGCCTGCTCCAGAATATGGGGGGTAACTTCCCCGATTATGGGGAAAGCCTTGCCGTCATCAAACATGAAGTA
>JACPSA010000067.1 GCA_016193545.1 Chloroflexota bacterium | reverse complement strand
AGCTGCCCCGGCTTTAACCTGTGACCGATTCCAACCACTTCCTCGCCACTGGGCAGGATGGCTACTTTTGGTTTTTCATAGACCCTGACCTGACCTATCCCCTGTGAGGCAAGCACCCCGACCTTTCCCGCATCCAAAACCAAGCCTTGCGCCAGAATCAGCTCGCTGACCTTGATATCCTCCCCCTTCTTCGATACGTTAGCCCTGGGGTAAGCCGATTTAAACACCTTCACCCTACCGTTCTCTCTCTCGCTATCTTCAACCATAACTACCGCATCCGCACCCTTAGGCATCATCGCGCCGGTGGCAATCTGGATACACTCCCCGGCGTTTACTCTCTGCTGAGGGGCATCCCCGGCGTGTAGTTCGCCAACTAAATTAAGCACCTTAGGCTTGAACTGCCCGGAATTGAAGGTATCTCTGGCTTTAACCGCGTAACCGTCCATCGCCGCTCTATCAAAGGATGGGATGCTCAGAGTCGCCACGATGTCCTCCGCCAGGACCCTCCCCGAGGCACTATCGATATCGATAACTTCGACTCTGGTAACCGGCTTGATGTTAGCTTCGACCACCCTTTTTGCTTCCTCAAAAGAAAGCAGTGCGCCGAAAGGTTTCACCTCGTTGCCTCCCTGACCAGGTGCCCGATTTCAGGCAAGATTACCTTGTCCAGTGCCAGATTTACGGCTCCGGGAGAGCCGGGGATACAGAAAATAACCTTCCCCCCGGCTACACCGGCCAGCGCTCTACTCATCAGACTACCCGTGCCTATCTCCTGGTAGGTTAAGGACCGGAAAAGCTCGCCGAAGCCATCCAGCCTCTTTTCCAGGAGCGAAGATACTGTTTCCACGGTAACATCACGGTGGCTCACCCCGGTGCCACCATTGGTGATGATGACCTGAAGCTCCTCCTGTGCCAGCAGCTCATTTATCTTCTGCTTGATAGCGGCAGCTTCATCTTTCAAAATAGAATAGGCCATTACCCGGTGTCCAGCCTGAGTGAGTTTCTGTTTTATCAAAGCGCCGGACTCATCATTCTGTTCGGTACGGGTATCAGAGATGGTGAGAACGGCACAGCTCACGCTGTGGGGTGATTTTTGCTTATGCTCGTAATAACTCACTACCCGTCTGCCTTCCTAAAAATATCCTAACAAGACCAAGTCCTGCTTCTAGTGCCCTGCCAGAGTAATTTACTCAGCTAATTGCTAATTCAACACCCATTATTGCCTACTAACGACCTCATCCCCTGTAGAGGCTGTCTGAAAAGGTTCCTTTGTCATTGCGAGTCCTTCCGCTGAAGGACGTGGCAATCCGGGTGGATGGGGTCATGCCTCCCAGATTGCTCTCGCCTGCCAAAGAACTTGTTCGGCGAGCAGGTCGCCTTCCGACTTTGTCGGAATGGTCTCGCAATGACGGCTTCTGGACAACCCCCTATTTACCTGACGTAACGAGTATTAATGGTGATGATGCTCTCCACCCGCAGCCGCAGCCGCTACCGCTACCGGCTGACTTAGAGACGCTGCCGAAAAAACAGGTTTACAGAGAATCTCCCCAACCCTGAGGTCGAAGAAGTTCGTCGAATTCACCGGTTTGAGCACCACCGCGGTATCGGCTCCACGGTGGCTACCCCCGATAGAGATAACATCTTCATCGGTACGCACCAGGCCGGCATCAGCCGCCATCAGGCTGATTTCACAGGCTACCTGCACCGAGAAGATACATTTTGAACTTATTGCGCATGGCGCGGCTTACTCCGCCGAAGACTTCGGTACCGGTCAGCACCACCGCACCCTGGCTTTCCACCTTGCGCCTGTTTTCCTCGGTGAACAGCTGAACATTGGGTTCCTGGTGACCGGTGATACGGGTCACCACCACCACCCTTATCCCCTTGAAGGCTTCGGTTGCCTTCACTGCCGTATCTCCGCTATTCGAGGCTACCAGTACCGTCCTGATACCCAGCTCTTTCGCCCGTAGCTTGGCGATACGCAGCACCTCATCGGTATTCGCATGACCCGGTTTCTCAAAATAAACTGTTTTGGTTACCATTCTATCCCTCCTTATACATTTATTATATATTTACCACTGCATCCTTTTGGCTATAGGCGAGGCTTACAGAGAATTTCCTTAATCCTGAGGTCGAAGAAGCGCTGAGAATCTACCGGCTGTAACACAACCGCCGTGTCCACTCCCCGACCGGTACCGCCCAGGACAATAATCTCTTCATCGGTACGTACCTGACCGGCATCAGCCGCCATCAGGCTGATTTCACAGACGACCTTCATACCCTGCCCGAAATTACGCAGGGTTTGGGCTATTATTTCCACGATAGTAATGGTATCGAATTTCTGGCGTATGGCCCGGCTTACCCCGGCAAAGGCATGGGCAGCTGTGACAATGACAGCCCCACCGCTTTCAACTTTCCGCCGGTTTTCTTCGGTAAATGGCTGGATGTCACGCTCTTTCATACCGGTAACATAACTAACCACGATTACTTTCATCCCCTTGAAAAATTCCACCGCCTTCACCGCAGTATCACCCCGGGTGGAAGAGACCACAATCTTGTCGATACCCAGTTCTTTAGCCCTGGACTTAGCAATGCGAAACACTTCTTCGGTATTATCGACACCCGGTTTTTCAAAATAAACTATCTTGCCTTCCATACACCCCCTTTATATTAAGGCTAAAGACTTATACCAGCCATTAATGATGGTGATGCCCCTCCACGCCCGCCGGCTGGCTCGAAGGAACGGCAGCGAAGAGGGGCTTACAGAGGATTTCCTTAATTCTAAGGTCAAAGAAGTTCGTGGAATTCGCCGGCCTGAGCACCACCGCCGTATCGGCCCCCCGGCCGGTACCCCCGATAGCGATAACATCTTCGTCGGTACGCACCAGTCCGGCATCAGCCGCCATCACGCTAACTTCACAAACTACCTTTATTCCCTGACCAAGCATACGCAATGTACTGGCGATGATATCGGTAACAAGAGACATTTTGAACTTGTTACGCATGGCCCTATCGACCCCACCAGATAATACTTCCGTAGTACCAAGTATTGTACCCCCGCCGGCCTCCACTTTCTGCCTGTTCTCAGCGGTGAACTCCTGAGTATCGGGCTGACGGTAACCGGTAATGTGACTCACGGCGATTACTTTCATCCCGCCGAAGACTTCCACCGCCCTAGCGGCAGTATCCCCCCGGGTGGAAGAGACCACAATATTCTTAATGCCCAGCTCTTTGGCCCGCCGTTTGGCCAGCCGAAACACCTCTTCCGTATTCTCACGACCGGGTTTTTCAAAATAAATTATTTTGCCTTCCATAACGCTCTTCTTTATTCTCCTTATCAACAAGACTCTACCTATACCTGCATTCTAATAGATTATCATTAAAAGAAAATGGCGTCAAAAAAGGGCCACACCTTGAGAAAGACCATCTATCTGAAGGAGAGCAAAGCGGCCCGGAAGAACTTTATGCCACCTGAGAACCCTATCGGCAAACACACTCTTCAGCGCTTGATAAATTATTTGACTGGTAGTATAGTTTACCTTAAGTTGTTTGCCGGAAGACAAAGATTAGGCGCTATTGGCAAGCCCCGGTACTACCGTTTTTCCGTTGAGATTGTCGATTATCAATCAGGGAGTAAGCATGAGCCTTACTGAGGCAGTGGTGAATAATTCTTTGCGCAGTTTGATTGGCCCCGGGGCCCGGTTATTATTGACCCGGATAAGTAACTTTCTCGCCGAGCAAAATATTGAGTCGTACGTCGTTGGTGGACTGGTGCGTGATGCGCTACTGGGACGAGCCACGGCTGATATCGACTTGGCCGTAGCCGCCGACGCCCTAGAGATTGCCCCCAGAGTAGCCTCGACCCTGGGTGGCAAGTATGTCCTGCTCGACAAGATAAGCGGGGCTGGCCGGATAATTATGGTAGACCGGGAAGCACCCCCAAACAGGGTCCAATGGCAGCTTGATTTCTCCTCATTGGAAGGTAACATCAACCAGGACCTGGCACGGCGTGATTTCACCATAAACGCGATGGCAATTGACCTCAGCCAGTTCCGGAATGACTTATCTGATGTTCAACTTATCGACCCATTCAATGGCCAGGATGACCTGCAGAGGCGCGTGATTCGGGTCGTGTCTGATACCGCTTTCCCGGCAGATGCGGCCCGTTTATTGCGGGCGGTGCGGCTGGCTGCCGAGCTTGGTTTCAACATCGACCGGAAGACAGAGACCCTGATTCAGCGCTATTCTTCCCTTATCGGCAGTGTTGCCGGTGAGCGAATCAGGGAGGAGCTACTGCGACTTCTGTCAATCGCCGGCGGACAGCTTTTGGTCTACCTCGATGAACTACACCTGCTAACGGCAGTATTCCCGGAGCTAGAGAAGGCAAAACAAGTCGAACAGCCCAAAGAGCACTTCTGGGACGTTTTTGAACACTCACTGAAAACGGCGGGCGCCGTCGATTTTATACTCAGACAGGGAACCTGGGAATACGCCGATGAGGAAGCCCTGGTTACTGTTCCCTGGTCGGCAACACTGGCACAACACTTTACTGAAGAGATTAGAAGCGGCAGTACCTGCCGGATATTACTCAAGCTGGCGGCGCTCCTCCATGACATCGCTAAACCTCAAACCAAAACCATTGAGACTGACGGTCGCACACGCTTTTTAGGACACGCCATAGAGGGGGCAGCCATCACGGATAACATACTGAAAAGACTGAGGTTCAGTACTAGGGAGATAAAACTGGTCGAGACTGTGGTCAAGTATCATCTCCGCCCGGGACAGATGAGCCAGCAAGAACTGCCCACCCAGCGGGCGATTTACCGGTTCTTCCGTGATACCGGTGAAACGGGCATCGACATCCTTTTCCTGAACCTGGCTGACCATCTCGCCACCAGGGGCCCACAATTAAATCTGCCCCACTGGCAGGAACATACCCGGATGACGCAGTATGTGCTCTCCCGTCACTTTGAGCAGGAGAGCCTCGTTCGTCCCTCCCGCCTGGTTGACGGACATGATTTAATCAACATCTTTACCATGAGCCCGGGACCCAAAATTGGAGAAATTCTGGAGGCAGTACGGGAAGCGCAAGCCTCAGGGGAAATAACCACCAGAGAAGAAGCATTATCTTTTATTGAGAGAGTAAGGAAAGAGTATGCCTAGAAGAAATACATTGCGGTTTATGGGGGTCTTGCTACTGTTTATCCTGGCGTTACTGGTAGTTTTTCCAGTCGAACAGGGTACGTTGGGGGGGAGGGGGATACGGCTGGGCCTGGATTTACAGGGTGGCACGCGTATCATCTACAAGGCTGACTTATCTGCGGTCAAGCCAGGTGATGCTGCCAGTATCATCGATGGTGCGATTGCTGTCCTGGAAAACCGGGTGAATCCCCTGGGAGTAACCGAACCGTCGATTCGTAAGCTGGGCAGTGACGAGATTCTGGTTGAACTACCCGGGAGAAGCCTTACCGATACCGAGAAGGAAAACCTGTCCCACGTAGCCATACTCGAGTTTGGCGAACTGGTTTCCAATAATGAAACGACCAGGTGGGAGAATGAGTTCGGTAAATGGAAACCGGCTACGGCCATGATTAATGGGGAGGAAAAGATACTGACCAGCCAGTACTTTCTGGAAAATACCTATGTGACCCGTGATAATCTGGGCGCAATACTGCTGGTATTCCAATGGAACAAAGAAGGCAGCCAATTATCTGCAGCGATTACCAGTCGACTAATCAACCAGCCGCTGGGTATCTTTGAAGGCAACCAGCCGCTACGGGGTGAGGATAATCGCCCCATCGCCCCCGTTGTCAGGGCAGTGATTACGGATAGGGGAGAGATTGATGGGCTGAGCCCTACTGAAGCCACTCGATTATCCAAGCTATTGAACACGGGACGATTGCCGGTACCCCTGCAGAGAACCGGCGATGAGAAGACTGTTGAGGCGTGGCTTGGAGAGGATTTTGTTACCAAGAGCGTTCAAGCAGGAATCATCGGTATTCTGGTAACAATGCTTTTCATGACCAGCTACTATCGTGTCTCCGGATTAATGTCCAGCCTGGCGTTAGTCTACTATGCCATCCTGACCCTGGCCATCTTCAAACTGCTCGGGGTCACCCTCACGCTGGCCGGCATCGGAGGCTTCGTTCTATCGGTCGGTATGGCCATCGATGCCAACGTGCTTATCTTTGAACGCGTCAAGGAAGAGGTCTGGACGGGACGAAGCCTGGGGGCGGCCCTCGATGCCGGTTTTAACCGCGCCTGGCCAGCGATATGGGACAGCAATATCACGACCATACTGGCCGGAGCTATTCTCTACTGGTTAGGTAGTACCAGTATTATCGCCAGCGACCTGGCCAAGGGCTTTTCGGTGACGCTCATTATCGGTGTGGTGGTAAGCATGCTTACCGCGATAACGGTCACGCGCACTTTTCTCCGTCTCTTTGTTGGCACCGGCTTAGCCCATCACACGTCGCTATTTATTCCTCACCAAAGGAAGGCAGATGCTTAATATCATTGGTAAAAGATTCTGGTATTTTCTGATTTCAGGCATAGTTATCCTGGCCGGCGTTATTGCGCTGGCCATCTTTGGACTTCAACCCGGGATTGAGTTCACCAGCGGCTCCGAACTGACGATTAGTTTTACACAGCCGGTAGACAAGCAACAAGTAACACAGGCACTGGCCGATTTAGGTTACGGCAGTGGCAGCGCTACTGTACGTAAGGCTGGCAACGATTTTCTACTCGGCCTGCCGGAGCTTACCGATGGTGCCAAAGCAACCCTGCGTGCCGCCTTAACTGAAAAAGTGGGGCAGTTCCAGGACGGAGGCTTTCAATCGGTATCGGCAAGAGCGGCGACTGATACGACACGCAACGCTACCATCGCCGTCATCATATCGGCCATTGGCATGCTGTTATACATCAGTTGGGCATTCCACCGCATGCCCAACCCCTTTCGCTGGGGTGTCTGCGCCATAGCCTCACTGGTCCATGATGTGCTGGTGGTGCTGGGGGTATTCGCTATCTTCGGTGCCATATTTAGCTGGCAGGTTGACTTAATGTTTATCGCTGCCGTTCTTACTGTTATCGGCTACAGCGTTAACGACACCATTGTCATTTTCGACAGAATACGGGAGAATATCAGCAAGAATCCCGGGCTCGATTTTGAGGTGGTAGTCAACAATAGCCTGCTAGAGACTATCTCGCGCTCCGTTATTACGGGACTGGGAACACTATTTGTCCTCGTGGCGTTATCACTCTTCGTCGGCGCTGCCATCCAGAATCTTGTTGTCGTGCTCCTGGTGGGAATCATTACCGGCACCTACAGCTCTTTTGGCACTGCTGCCTCGTTGCTGGTAGTCTGGAAGAAGGGCGAATGGGGCAGATTCCTGATGCGGCAGCCTCCAACCACAGCTAGAAGCTAACGGGGATAAAGTGTCACCAGCGTGTTCAACGAGTACCGGTAGTTGACACTTCCGAACGGTTAAGTTAAAATTGGTCAACTGGAACAGGCGTTCCTCAGACGCGAAGTAGAGCCGGGCCCTGCTATGGGGCAACGGTTGTGAGACCGTGGGACCAGAAATCCTACGGTCTTTTTGTTTGTATTGAAAAGGACAAACACAAGTGCCAGGAGGTAACGCGTAATGTTGACAGTTAAGTCTAAAGCGGCGGCATTTTCAGTTGCTTCCAATACCCTCCTGATTCTTTTGAAAATAGTCGCCGGGTTCATCACTGGCAGTATCAGCCTCATCGCCGAAGCCATCCACAGCATGAACGACCTGGTGGCTGCCCTCATTGCTTTCTTCAGCGTCCGAGTTGCCGATACCCCCCCTGATGAGAAACATCCCTTTGGTCATGGAAAGTGGGAGAATATTAGCGGCGTTGTCGAGGCAATATTGATATTTATTGCCGCTGTCATCATTATTTACCAGGCAGTAGGCAGGCTAATCACCGGCGCGGTTCTGGAAACGCTGGAGTTGGGCATTGGAATCATGGGACTGTCAATAGTGGTCAACATTCTTGTGTCCCGCTACCTGCTAAAGATATCCCGGAAAACAGATTCAATAGCGCTGGAAGCAGACGCTCGCCACCTCACTACTGATGTCATGACCATGGCTGGCGTTTTGGTCGGGCTCAGTATCGTACGATTAGGACAGATACTAGGGTTTAACCTCAACATCATTGACCCCATCACAGCCATGCTGGTGGCTTTATTAATCATAAGAACAGCTTACGATTTAACGAGGAGGTCTTTCGGCCCGCTGGTTGATGTCAGCTTGTCCCAGGCAGAGCAGGATAATGTAATCTCCTGTATCAGGGAGCACACCAGTCAGGTGGTAGGTTTCCATGAGGTCCGCACCCGCAAGGCTGGCAGCTGGCGTTTTGTCGACCTTCACTTGCTCATGCCCAGGAATGCCAGTGTGGAGGAGGCGCACCAGATGTGCGACCACCTGGAACTGGATATAAAGAGCCGGCTACCTAATTCGAGCATCACCATTCATGTCGAACCCTGCGACACAGCGTGTGAGCAGTGCTTTGTCTCCTCTTGTAGCCTGAGGATAAGCGTAATGCAGGCTCAGCCAAACACTGACGCCAGATAACAGGGGCCTAAACTGCAATCTGGAAACCAGATACCAGGAACCAGACGCCAAACCCGATAAGCAACAGGCTGCAGGTAATAAACAACCCTTCCTGAAATTTTTGTCCCCAGAGGGAGTTAGTGCGGTAAATCAGGACGGAAACAAAGGAAAGCCAGACCAAGTCGCACAGCCAGTGCACTAGAATAAAGACGACTAGCCCTATTGCGCCGAACCCCAGAAATTTCATGACGAGCATACTGCCGATGGTCGCCCACCACAGCAGGAAGAGCGGGTTAAAGCCACTGGTAAAGATACCGGCAACAAAGGCATTGTATGGTAAATCCTTACCACCCTTGACTACTTCAGTGCGGGCACGGAACATGGCGATGCCGAGCCAGGCAATCATGCCGCCGCCCAGCAGGCTCAGCACTAACTGGACGACATTGCTGGCAAAGAAACGGGCAAAGCCGAAGTATATCAGCAATATCAGGGGGACTTCGATTACGGCGTGCCCCAGGGATATCCAGACGCCAGCCAGCGGCGACCGATAGCTTTTGGCTACAGTGACAGCAAACATAGGCCCGGGCATCATTACCCCGGATAATGAGATAACAACCACACCTAATAGAATCGGCAGCATCGTGACACCCTGTTCCATTGTAGCATACCCGCCACGACGCTTCGGCAGTAAGTGAAATCCCTCTCCATCTCCCCCTTCGGCAGGCTCAGGACAAGTTCTTTAACAAAGGGAGAGGTTATGGTCTCCCCCTTTTCCAAAGGGGATTAAGGGGGATTTGAGTTAGTGTCCGCCTGCTTAGTATAGAAACTAGCAGACGGGTTCTACTTAATCTTGGTTGTTCATTAAACCTCACCCCCTCAATCCCCCTCTCCTTTTTAGGAGAGGGGGGAAAGTATTTTTGAGAGGGGGCTTTTGCTCCCTCTCTCCTCTCACTCCCCCTTCCCTTAATAATTAAGGGAAGGGGGTCAGGGGGATAGGTTGATAACTGCCGCAGAGACTGGCGAAGACATCCCTTTCGCTAAAACGCTATCCCAATCAAGAACGGGTAGAAAGAGCAGACTTCTCCCTAGCTTGAGTTCACCATTTTAAAGGGTTATACTCTAAGCAAATGCAGTGCTATGACATCCAGATAACGGCTAAAGACGAAAACGAAGCTCGGAAAATAGGCAGGACGCTCGTAGAGGAAAAACTGGCGGCCTGTGTCAATATCCACCCGGTACAGTCTATTTACCGGTGGCAGGGGAAGATTGAGGAAGAAAGCGAGGCAGCGCTGCTGGTAAAAACCAAAGCCACGCTGGTCGCTGAGGTCATCGAGAGGGTGAAAGAGCTGCACTCTTACCAGGTCCCCTGTGTTATCGCTCTGCCCATAGAAAAAGGCAACCCTGATTATCTGAAATGGATTGAAGAGTCAACCAAATAGGTAAAGAAAATGTCGCTAGACTTAACCAGGATAGCCTCACAGGTCGGCGGAATGGCCGCCAGGCTGAAGGCGCTTGGTGCCGAAAAACAACGGCACCTCGAGCAGGCTCTAGCGACGGCCAATAATCAAGCCATCGACCTTGATGAGCTAAACAGGAAGATTGCCAATAGCAAGACCACATGGCTGGTGGCTGGACTGGTCGACGGACTGTCCCGACACTACCCGCCACCACCCCTCCCCACCGACTTCACCGTCCTGGCGACCGATGGCTCTCATATCGATGTCGACCGCAACCGCCCTGCCAGGTGCTACCTGATAAACATCGGTAGCGTTAGCCTTCATTACGGCGCCAATCCCGATGCTGTCCTCAAAAGCTCCCCCCATCTCTACGCCGATGATACCGACCTGGTTATCGTACCTCTCGGAATCAAGAACCGGGAGCAACCGGTGGAAGGCACCCTGCTGGGCATCAAGCGTGCTGTCGATGAGTGTCAACGGCTGGCAGAGCTGGCCGCCGTTCAGCCGCCGGCTAGCTCAAACCTGGCATTGCTCGATGGCTCGCTCATTCTCTGGGGGCTGGAGGCTTACCCCGAATTCGTTACCGAGGCACTGCTGGACAACGGTTTTTTAAGCCATCTCGACCGGATTAGAAACCTGAATAAAGATAAACGGCTGGCACTGGCCAGCTACATCAGCTTCCCACGCGCCACCGATGTAATCAATACCCTGCGGGTGGCTCTCTGCCCCCGTGAGATTGTTGATAGCGACCGCTACTGCCCAACCTGCGAGACCAGAGAATGTGACGCTGTGGCTGGAGTGCAGGATAAAGAGCTTTTTGCCAGCCTGTTAAGCCCGGAGGAAAGGTCAGCGCTGTTTATCAGCCAGTCCTCGGTAGTCCGGAAACGCTATGGAGAGCACCGGGTCTATTTCTTTTACCTCAGGCTGGACGATGAAATCGCCCGTTTAGAGATTCCGCAGTGGGTCGCCAGGGACGAAAATCTGCTTAACCTAACCCATAGCCTGGTCTTGGACCAGTGCCGGCGGGGGCAGGGCTACCCGGTAGCTTTAAGTGAAGCTCACGAACAGGCTGTGGTAACTACGTTTGATAGAGAGAACTTCTGGCAACTGGTGGAGTCCTCGTTGGTAGAAGAGCATCTGCCCACCCCCACCTCCGCCAAGAGCTTTAGTAAGAGGACAAGGTGGGTATAATGCTATTAACCTCACCTCCAAAAAATTTTAAAGGGAAACGACTCAAGCTAATTAAGGAGTCGTTTCTAGAGTTATGTTAACTTCTCTTATCTCCCTTT
>JACPSA010000098.1 GCA_016193545.1 Chloroflexota bacterium | reverse complement strand
CGGAAAGGGCCCTGTCCAGGACAATAAGGACTTCAGCACCGCGCACTGCCTGGCGTAATTCCTCGAAGGGGAAAGGGCGCCACAGACGAAGTTTGATTAAGCCGACATCCTGACCGGCTGCCCGCAGGTTGTCCACAGCGACCATAGCCGTCTCGCTGAAACTACCCATAGTTAAGAGCAGTGTTTTGGCGCCTTCACTGTGATAGCTTTCCACCGGTGAATAAGACCTTTGGAAGATTTCGGCGAAGCTACGCCAGCACTCAAAGATTATTTCCTTGGCAGCTCTCAGGTTTTGTTCCTGTGCCCACTTTGCTTCGGTATAGATAATCGGCGGAGCAAAATCCCCCATGGTCACCGGTTTGTCAGGGTTCAATGGCAAGGGGTACTGGTTAGGTGGGAGGAACCGGTCAACCTGGCTCTGTTCGGGAAGAAACATAGGCTCAATCATGTGCGATAAGTGAAAACCGTCCAGATGAATCATCACCGGCAGCAAGACACGCTTGTCTTCAGCAATATGGAAGGCACAGATAACATTATCAACCGCTTCCTGCCCGTTCTCAACAAATATTTGTATCCAGCCGGTATCACGGACCGCCATGGCATCAGAATGGTCACCCCAGACGCTGAGTGGTGCCGATAAAGCCCGGTTAGCTACTGCCATAACTATCGGTAGCCGCATTGCCGAGGCGACATACAATACTTCATGCATTAGCTCCAACCCTTGACCGGCAGAGGCGGTAAATGTCCGGGCGCCGACAGCGGCGGAACCCAGGCAGGCACTCATTGCCGAATGTTCAGATTCAACCGGAATGAACTCGGCATCTAACTCACCGTTAGCCACTAACTCAGCCAGGTGCTCGACAATATGTGTTTGCGGAGTGATGGGATAGGCGGCGATGACATCAGCATTGACCAGTTTGACCGCATCGCTAACGGCTATTGAGACTTCAATCCCTGTTCTCTTCGCCACTATTCCTCCTCCTCTACCATGGTTATCACTTTTGTCGGACACTCTTTGGCGCAAATGCCACAACCCTTGCAGTAATACAGGTCAGCTTCAAAATAACCCTGCTTGTTCTGTCCGATGCATCCTTCCGGGCAAAACATGTAGCAGATTCCACACTTGATACACTTCTTAAAATCATAAGTGGGACGCTGTGAGCGCCAGTCACCAGTTCGATACTGGGTGGCATTTCCCGGCTCGGTGACAATGGCGCCAATCTCCAGGTCTCTCCAGGTTAGTTCACCTTCAGTTTTGGCCATTTGCTGTTACTCCCCGATTATGGTTTCTTGATAAGCTCTGGTCATTGCCTTGAAGTTCCGCTCGGCCAGTCTGGCGAAGCGGCTTTCCAGTGGTTCAGTCATCGATTCCAATTTAATAATGTCGGTCACCTTTATTAGAGCGCCAATCATGGTGGTATTAACGATAGGTACGCCGAGTAGCTCCCGGGCAATCCTGGTGGCGTCAACTGTCGCCAGCCGTCCTTGCAGGGCCAGCTCAGCCCTGACCTGCTCGGCAGTTTTCTTCGTGTTGACGATGACGATGCCATTCTCTTTCAGCCCCGAAGCGACTTTAATAACTGATAACAGCCCGGGGTCGAGTACGACTACTACATCCGGTTGGGTTATTTCGGCTCTGATTCTGATTGGCTGGTCATTATGTATTCGATTAAAGGCTAAAACAGGAGCCCCTCTTCTTTCCGGACCAAAACTGGGAAATGCCTGGGCATATTTGCCTTCACTAATGGCAGCTCGGGCTACCAATTCGGCTGAGGTAACCGCGCCTTGACCGCCACGGCCATGCCACCTGATTTCAACGAGTCCGGTTGTACCTGTCACCTCTTAGTCTCCTGTTCCACTCTACAGAAATAGTCTGCCTGCTGTTGATAGTCGGCTATCAAAAACGCCCCTGGAGCGACTCGAACGCTCGCAACCAGCTCCGGAGGCTGGTGCTCTATCCACCTGAGCTACAGGGGCTCTTAATTATAATACCCTATTAGCCGGTGCTAAGGCAACCAATTACTATGACTCACTTAAGCGTACCTGATAATTAACAACAGCCAGGATAGGCTAACTACCATAACCGTTGCCGGTATGGCGTACTTGCAGTACTTACCCCAGCTAATCGGATGACCTTCCTTCTCGGCAATGGCTGTCCCCACCACATTAGCCGAAGCCCCGATGGGTGTGGCGTTCCCGCCGATATCGGCGCCTAACGCTAATGTCCAGGCCAGCGGTGGCAATGGTAACCCTGTTGTCTGAGACAGGCTGGAGATTACCGGCACCATGGTCGCGGCAAAGGGAATATTGTCCACTATCGCCGAGGCAAAAGCGGAAATCCACAGGATAATGGGTATCACCAGCAGGATACTGCCTCCTGACATCTTGCCGATATACTCAGCCAGCATTTTAAGCAGCCCTGTTTCCTCCAGCCCGCCCACAGTAATAAACAAGCCCACAAAGAAGAGCAGCGTCCGCCAATCCACCCGCTTGATAATATGGGAGGCTCTCTTGTATGCGGTCACCAGCGTCAATACAGCCGCGATGAAACCGATTAGCGCTACCGATAAACCGGTTTCAGCATGGGTAACTATCAGAACTACCACCAGGACGAAGATGGCTGTATTTATTTTGAAAAGGAATGGATTAGTAATCGCCTCTCCAGGTTCAGGGTAGTGCTCGGCAGAGGAGTCTGATTCAGATTGGTAAGAGACCAGGGATTTACGGAAAGCGAAATAAAAGAAGCCAAGAGACAACAGCATCCCGGCCCAGGCAATCAGGCCGGTATTAACAACAAAATCAAAAAAAGTATAACCGAGGGCAGTGCCGATAATTATATTGGGCGGGTCGCCACTCATCGTGGCCGCACCGCCAGTGTTGGCCGCAAAAATCATGGCAATTATTACGGGTACCGGGTCGAATTTAAGCAGATGGGATATCTCAATGACTATTGCCGCCATGAATAGTAACACCGTAATACTGTCGATGAACATTGCCAGAAAGCCAGCCAGTAGCATGAAAGTAATCAGGATGGGGATAATCCTGTAATTGACCATTCTGGCTACATACCGGCATAGCCAGCGGAAGAAGCCAACCTCACCCATGCTCTCGACCATAATCATCATGCCGCCAATAAAGATGATAGTTTGCCAGTTTACCCCGTGGGATATTACTTCCTCCTCTCCCGGTATCCAGAACCGCAACTGCACGAGCTGCCCCAGGTTCAAAACAGCGGAAATTAATTGCGGGCTTTTCAGGATAAGCAGAAAAACGACAATTAGAGTGAGACCAGCACCGATAAGGGCCGGGATGAAGCGGTGTACCTTGCCGATGACGATGGCAATAAACATACCAATAAAGATAGCAAGAGCGAAGACCTGGCTCATCTCTAGCATTTATTTAGCACACCTGCTCATACTTTATCCTACAGATACGATAGATTCGGACAAAACAGATGTCATTATAACAGAACTTCCTCGATT
This sequence comes from Chloroflexota bacterium, assembly GCA_016193545.1. Taxonomy (GTDB): domain Bacteria; phylum Chloroflexota; class Dehalococcoidia; order Dehalococcoidales; family UBA2162; genus JACPSA01. Next base: position 2,243 of record JACPSA010000098.1, on the reverse strand, counting down.
GTAAAAGGAGCGCTAAGTCAAGATTATTCATTAACCTCATCCCCCTTAATCCCTTCGGGGTGAACCTTCGGGGTGAACCTTCAGGATGAACCCCCTCTCCATTCTTGGAGAGGGGGGAAGTTTCTAGAGAGGGGGCTTTGCCCCATCTCACCTCTACTCCCCCTTCCCTGACGAGGGAAGGGGGGTACGGGGCATAGGTTACTAAACAACCTCAATGACAAAGGGTATTGACAAGCTTCCAGTGTCTATGGTATTCTTTACTTTGTCTATTAGATTAGTCAACAATGAGGTAAGCCCAATGAAGCTATCTACAAGAGGGCAATACGGAACCAGGGCATTGTTAGAGCTAGCTCTCCGCTATGAGGAGGGGCCGGTACTCTTAAAGGATATTGCGCGAAGCCAGCAGATTCCTTTGCGCTACCTGGAGCATCTGATTACTCCTCTTGTTGCCGGGGGTATATTACACAGTGTCCGAGGTGCTAAGGGCGGGGTTTCGTTAGCCAGGTCCCCGGAAGAGGTGAAATTAAGCGAGGTTATCCAGCTTCTGGAGGGTTCGATTACTCCGGTCGAGTGTGTTAATAATCCGGGGGTATGCAACCGTTCCAAACTGTGCGTTCCCCGGGATATCTGGGGTGAACTGAAAAAGGCGATAGATAATGTCTTGGAGTCGACAACTCTGCAGGATTTGGTGGAGCGGCAGAAGAAGAAGGAGCAGACTGCCGAGTCAATGTACTATATATAGACTCCACTCCGTCGATAATGCGGATAAACGGTGGGAATATAGATATTAAGGAGAAGCAGAACGACAATGTCAGCACCGAAAGTTGAGAAACTCAAGTATAAGACCATTGAAATACCCAAACTAACTAGAGGAATTGCTCAGGATGCTACCGGGCTAATCGGGAATACGCCGCTGGTCAGGTTAAACCGTGTAACCGAGGGAGCGAGGGCAGAAGTCGTCGCCAAACTTGAATCTTTTAACCCGGCCGGCAGTGTTAAGGACAGAATCGGGGTGGCGATGATTGTGGATGCTGAAGACAGGGGACTCATCAAAAAAGATACGGTTATCGTTGAGCCTACCAGTGGTAATACCGGTATTGCCCTTGCTTTTGTCTGCGCTGCCAGGGGCTACAAACTTATACTCACTATGCCTGAAACAATGTCACTAGAGCGCCGCCACCTATTGTCCATCTTTGGTGCTGAGCTGGTATTGACCCCCGGGGCGGAGGGGATGCCGGGAGCAATAAGGAAGGCGGAGCAATTGCTGGCGGCAAACTCTAACTATTTCATGCCGCAGCAGTTTAAGAACCCGGCAAATCCTGAAATTCACGCGCTGACTACTGCCGAGGAAATCTGGAGAGATACTGATGGCAGAGTTGATATTCTGGTATCTGGAGTGGGTACCGGCGGGACCGTTACCGGAGTGAGTGGGGTTATTAAGAAGAGAAAACCCGGATTTAAAGCAATTGCCGTCGAGCCGGTTGATTCTCCCGTTCTTTCTGGAGGCAAGCCAGGGCCGCATAAGATTCAGGGCATCGGGGCTGGCTTTGTTCCTGATGTCTTACGCCCCGATTTACTCGACGAGATTATTCAGGTCTCCAATGAGAATGCTGGCATCATGGCCAGAAGATTAGCTAAAGAAGAAGGAATACTGGCGGGCATCTCATCAGGCGCCGCCACCTGGGTCGCAGTAGAGGTTGCCAAAAGACCGGAAAATAAAGGTAAGCTTATCGTCGTGGTCTTACCTGATACCGGTGAGCGCTATCTAACTACCTGGCTCTTCCAGGAGACTTTACAGAAATGAATCAAGGATTTCATCATTACCATTACCGGGAGGACAAATGGACGCAAAGCTGAAGCGAGAAGCTCGCCATTTAAAACTGGACTTTGACGCGCTTAAGAGTGGCGGGTTTATCAAGCAAACACAGGAGAACCTTTTTACGGTAAGGTTACGCTGTCCAGGAGGCAAAGTGACCTCGCAGCAGATGCACAAAGCGGCCGACCTGGCGGAAAAGTACGGACGGGGCGAGATTCATAATTCATTCCGTCAATCGATTGAAATCCCTTACGTTCACTACCAGCACTTTGACACCATTGCTGATGAACTCAAGGAGATTAATTGGTCGGTAGCTTCCTGTGGCCCCCGTATCCGGGTACCTACCGCTTGCGCCGGCTGCACCTGGAATCCTAATGGACTGATGGATACTCAAGCCATGTGTCAGGAAATCGATAAACGCTATTTT
>JACPSA010000097.1 GCA_016193545.1 Chloroflexota bacterium | reverse complement strand
TACAGTCATCCTTCCGCTGACCTGAACTGCAGATAGACCAGTCGAAATAAAAGGAGATAAGGTATGAAAAAATTCCTGGTTTTATTCGGATTTTCCCTAGTCACAATGGCATTACTGGTATTAAGCTGTGCCGGCCCGGCTACTGAAAACGAAGCTAGCAAGGGACCAATCACAGTCGGCTCCAAGATTGATACGGAAGGGTCACTACTATCACAAGTCATAATATTAATGCTCAGGGACCGCGGGTTCAAGGTTAATGACAAATCACAGTTCGGACCGACTCCGGTGGTACGCAAGGCTATCATCAGCGCTGAACTCGACCTTTACCCTGAATATACCGGAAATGGGGCTTTCTTCTTTAACGAAGCTGACTCAGAAGTCTGGAAAGATGCGCAAAAAGGCTACGAAAGGGTGAAGAAGCTGGATAAAGAAGCCAATAATATCGTCTGGCTGACACCGGCACCAGCCAATAACACATGGGCTATTGCCATACCTAAAACTCTAGCCCAGAAAGAAAACCTAAAGACTCTGGATGATTTTGCCGCCTATGCCAACCGTGGTGGTTATGTAAAGCTGATTGGCTCCGAGGAGTTCGTCAATAGCCCGGCTGCCCTGCCAGCATTCCAGAAAGCATACGGTTTCACCCTCAAAGAAAACCAGCTGCTCACGGTATCAAGTGGCGATACGGCACAGACTGAGAAGGCGGCCTCTGAAGGCACCGACAGAGTAAACGCGGCCATGGCTTACGGTACGGATGGCTCATTGGCAGACCCGAGGGGTGTACAACCGGTCTACGAACCGGCACCGATTGTCCGCGGGCAGGTCTTGAGCCGATATCCTGAGATTGAGACTATTCTCAGCCCGGTATTCCGGACTCTCAACCTGGAGACTCTGCAAACACTTAATGCCAGGATTGCCATCGAAGGGCAGAACCCGGCTGATGTCGCCCGTCAATACCTCACGGCAAAAGGATTCCTGAAATAGAAACCGGTTAACACCGAGATAGGGAGGCTCACCGATTGGTCACCCGTGATAGCGTAGCCACTGCCGGGTCTGCTATCGGCCTCGTCTCACTTCTTTTCGGTTGGTTAACACTCAAGCCCAACCGACTCGCCGCCGGCACAAGCCTGAACCTATGGGAGACTACAGGCTGGGGTGGTACCGCTATAATCTTCAGCCTGTGGCTCATCTGTTTTGTCCTCAGCTTGAGAGGCAAAGAGAGACGACCTGCCGCCGCTCTCAGCATTACCGCCAACCTGATAATTATTATCATCCTGATACTGGCCGGACTTATAGCCAGCCAACTACGGCAAGAGGAAACATCTCTTATCCGGATATCACTGGGGAGCGGTATCTGGCTTAGCCTAGCCGGGGCCTACATGGTGATATTCGCCGCCCGCCAGAGACTACCCAATTGGCCAGTCTGGCGAAACCTGGCCTCATGGACTGGCCTGGCAGGAATCGGCGTTCTGCTCATCACCGGCTGGCTCAACGACCTGTCTATACTGCAGGAATTCGCCGGGCGTCAAGAGCGCTTTGTCCAGGAACTCGGACAACATATTATTCTCTTCAGCGGCAGCGTCACTGCGGGCGCTTTACTGGGTATTCCCCTCGGTATATGGGCAGTACGAAGCAAGCGGGTGGCCAGTCCGGTATTCTTCATCACCAGCATCACCCAGACGATGCCCAGCCTGGCGCTTTTCGGTCTGCTTATTGCCCCGCTTTCCGCATTGTCTTTCGCCTTCCCCGTCCTGCGGGAATTCGGCATCCGCGGGGTAGGTGCCACGCCGGCCATCATTGCTATTATTATCTATTCCCTGCTGCCGATTGTCAGGAATACCTTTGTCAGCTTAACCCAGATTGACCCGGCAGTAACCGACGCCGGACTCGGCATGGGGATGAGCCGCTTTCAGCTATTCCGCAGAGTACAGGTACCCTTAGCTGCCCCCCTGGTACTGGAAGGGGTCAGAACGGCATCGGTCCAGGCGGTAGGCAATACGGCCGTAGCCGCCCTCATCGGGGCGGGGGGCCTCGGCTGGTTTATTTTCCAGGGACTGGGACAGGCAGCCGCCGACCTTATTATCCTTGGCGCTATTCCTATAATTACCCTTGCCCTAGTAGTGGATACATTGATGCGGAACATTGTCAGGCTGTCCACACCTAAAGGACTTGCCGGAGGCAACCAGTGATACGTCTGCAACGGGTGACCAAGCGCTATGGAGACACCATAGCCGTCAACGAACTTTCCCTTGAGGTTAATCAAGGCGAAGTTTGCATACTGATTGGTCCTTCAGGCTGCGGTAAGACGACCACCTTACGGATGATTAACCGTCTCATCGAAGTCACCAGCGGGCACATTTTCGTTAACGGCCAGGAGACCAGCCAAATCAAGCCGGAAAAGCTGCGCCAGTCTATTGGCTATGCCATCCAGAGCGTCGGCCTGTTCCCGCACCTGACAGTAGCCGCCAACATCGCCGTTGTCCCCGAGCTACTGCACTGGGAGAAAGACCGCATTACTCGCCGCATTGAAGAGCTACTGGCACTGGTCAACCTCAACCCGAGGGAATACGCCGGCAAGTATCCGAGCCAGCTCTCCGGTGGAGAAGCCCAACGCATTGGCGTGGCTCGCGCCCTGGCTGCCAACCCGCCGATTCTGTTGATGGACGAGCCTTTTGGTGCCGTTGACCCCCTCACCCGGCAAAAACTCCAGTCCCAGTTTATCAGTATCCAGCAAAAGCTAAAGAAGACTATTATTCTGGTGACCCATGACCTCAACGAGGCTATCCGGCTGGCCGACCGAATCGCTATAATGGAGTCGGGAAAGCTGGTACAGTACGATACACCGCAAGTCATACTCTCCCGGCCAGCCAACAAGTTTGTCCACGATTTCGTCGGCACCGACCGGGCATTGAAACGCTTGTCCAGCATCAGTATCGAGGGCTTTGTTAAGCCCGCTCCCTCGGTCATGATAGACGCTTCCAACCGGGAGATAGCATCCGTAATCGGCTACCGCCGTTACGCCTGGGTGGTCGATAAGAACGGGAAGCTACTGGGCTGGTTAGACAGAACCAATCTTAACGAAGCGACCTCGGTCAGGGAGACGATGGTTCAGGGAGATATTGAGGAAATCGCCATCCCGAATAATGCCACCCTACACGAAGCACTGGCGCGCATGCTGGGACAGGGATTCAAAAGCATCCCGGTGGTTGATGAAAAGGGGAAATTTATCGGCGAGGTAACGTTGAGTGATGTCGAAGCGGCAACCGCCGAGATGGAAAGTTAATAAATGAATAACCGGTCGATAAAGCGCTGGGTTTTCTTAAGCATTCTGCTCGGGGTGTTCCTCTGGCTGATTAGCAACACGCAACTATGGGAAATAATCCTCAGCACCCTCTTCCCTCAAGAAACCCGGGTGCTGCATCCCCGCAGCCTGCCGGTGCTGGTCTGGGAGCACGTTCGACTGGTCGTTATCTCCAGCAGCATCACTATTACCGTCGGCGTACCGCTGGGAATATGGGTGACCCGTCCCAGCGGTAGAGACTTCTTGCCGATAGTCAACGATATCACCTCGTTCGGCCAGACGTTTCCTCCGGTAGCTGTTCTCGCCCTCACCGTACCCATGCTCGGCTTCGGTTTTTTGCCGACAACAGTCGCCCTGTTTCTTTACGGGTTGCTCCCCATCGTCCGCAATACCATCGCCGGGCTACGTGCCGTCCCGCCGGATATTCTCGATGCTGCCTATGGCCTGGGGATGAGCCGGCTACACGTGCTGTTCCGAATAGAAATCCCGCTGGCGGCACGGGTTATCCTGGCCGGAGTACGTACATCGGTCATCATCAATATCGGCACCGCCATGATAGGCGCCGTTATCGGTGCCGGCGGGCTGGGTTCTCCCATCATCGCCGGGCTGGTACAGGACAATATTGCCTATATTATAGAAGGAGCGGTGCCCGCGGCAATGATGGCAATCATCGCCGACCAATTCTGGGCAAACATTGAGGAAACCTTCGCCTATTCAACCATAAGCTCTAATACCTGACGACACCGGAAATACGGAAGACGGAAGAACCCGGGGATAGCAACCACAGGATGTAGCAAACACGCGTCAGCGATGCTTTTAAAGCAAGCGAATAATGAGTGAAGGAATGATTCGATTAGTTAGCCGGCTTAACTTACCGTATTATCGGTTTGTTTTAGCTTTGGCGTAGCACTCGCTACAGTACACCGGTCTGCCTTCACGAGGCTCAAATGGTACCTCGGTTTTCTTGCCGCACTCAGCACATACCGCCGGGTACATTTGTCGCCGCGCTCCGAAGCCACCGCTACCATAGCGGTCTGCCTTCCTGGATTGACGACAGGATGGGCAGCGCTTGGGCTCGTTAGTGTAGCCTTTAGAGGCAAAGAATTCCTGTTCACCAGCCGTGAAAACGAACTCTTGCCCGCAATCGGAACACTGGAGTGACTTGTCTTCGAAACCCACTGGACGACCTCCTCTAAAAATCTTTCGGTAGAGTTAAGGTAATCCAGTACTTGGGATAACTGGATAGGGTTTAACCAAGCCATCGGATAACCTAAACTTAACCACCAGCCGCATTATACAACAAAGAAATTACTTTGTAAAATTCCTGTCAACAAAAGAGGTTATTAAGCAATTACTGCTTCAGTACCCGATGGCGACTGATGACCGGTAACGCCTCATTTTGGTTGATTACTCAAACTCAAATTCAAATTCAACCTCACCCCCTAAATCCCCCTCTCCTTACGAAGGAGAGGGGGAAGATATTTCAGAGAGGGGGCTTCGCCCCCTCTCTCTTACTTAACCCCCCTTCCCAGTGGGAAGGGGGTCAGGGGGATGGGCGTTCGACTGAATCCCGCCGATCCATCGGGGTACATCACCGTTTCCGCAAAATAGAATGGTCAGCTACTTATCTGACGTGACGCTAGCTGGCGCTGAGCCAGTTTTGTTCTCCCGTACTTAGATTGTAGCCCACAACCTTGACAACCCAACCTGGTGTTACTAGACTTTACACGGAAAATGAAACTTTTTGAGTTCGAAGCCAAGAATATATTGAAGGATTATGGCCTGCCGGTTCCCACAGGTGATATTGCCCGCAATCCGGATGAAGCTGAGGCAATCGCCCACAGAATAGGCAGACCGGTAGCTCTGAAAGCACAGATATTAGTCTCCAGCCGGGGTAAGTCCGGCGGGATAAAATTTGTTAATGACGCTACCGAAGCCAGAAAAGTAGCCTCAAACCTTTTTGACCGTACCATCAAGGGAGAAACAGTAAGCAGCTTATTGGTCGAAGAAAAACTGGGAATCACGGCGCAGTTTTATGCCTCGGTGGCTATCGACAGGCAAGCCAGAACATATATCATCCTGGCGGCAGCCGAGGGCGGAATCGATATCGAAGATACGGCTCTAACCTCCCCGAATAAGATATCAAGGCGGTGGGCCGACCCGGATACCGGCTTCAGCCAGCCGGCGGCAGTAGAGATGCTGCGCCAGTTCAGCCTAACTGATAATGACACCAACAGATTTGCTGCCATTATCAGCAGCTTATACACGGTAACCCTGGAGAATGATGCCGAACTGGTCGAGATAAACCCGCTGGCCAGAATAGCCTCCGGTGAACTCATCGCGGCTGATGCCAGAATAATAGTGGACGATAACGCCCTCTTCCGGCATCCGGAATTCAAGGAGAGAAGCTCGGTGAGGATGGATGACACATCTCTGGAAGCTGAAGCCAGAAAGCAAAACCTGGCTTATGTCGACCTGGACGGGGATATCGGTATCGTCGGCAACGGTGCCGGCCTGGTAATGGCTACCCTGGACTTAGTCAACCATTTCGGCGGCAGACCGGCCAACTTCCTGGATATCGGTGGCGGCGGTAACGTAGATATTACCAGAAAAGGATTAAGGCTGGTTATATCCAATCCGAGAGTGAAGGCGATACTGGTAAATATCCTCGGCGGCATAACCAGATGTGACATCGTCGCCCGGGCTATTATCGAAGCACTCAACGAATCCACTGTTAAAAAGCCAGTGGTAGTCAGAATGATGGGGACAAATGAAGCCGAGGGCACCCGACTACTGCACCGGGCTGGAATCAATACTTATCCTGACCCGGAAAAAGCGGTTGAGGCAGTCATAAAACTATAGGTTAGCGATGAGCATTATTATCGACAAAAACACTAAAGTCATCGTTCAAGGTATCACCGGCAATGAAGGCAAATTCCACACCGCCTCAATGTTGCACTACGGGACAAAAGTAGTTGCCGGAGTAACACCGGGCAAGGGCGGGCAGCAAGTCGAAGGCGTACCTGTCTATAACACCGTCGCTGAGACAGTAACCAGTCATCACGCTGACGCATCCATTATCTTCGTTCCCGCCCGTTTTGTGAGAGACGCAGTTCTGGAAGCCATTGAGGCCGGTATCAAGACTCTGATAATTATCAGTGAAGGCACGCCACAGCGAGACGCCATTGAATTTGTTGCCCGGGCTAAGAAAAAGGGGAATATCACTATTCTTGGTCCCAACTGCCCGGGAATAATCAGTCCACCCCACCGCCTAAAGGTGGGCATAATGCCCGACCGCATCTTTCGTCCGGGTCACATCGGCATTGCTTCCCGAAGCGGCACCTTAACCTACGAGATTGCCTGGCATTTAACCCAATCAGGCCTGGGGCAAAGCACCTGTGTCGGCCTGGGTGGAGACGCTATCGTCGGTCTGGACTTCATCAGCCTCCTGGAGATGTTTAAGCTTGATGAGGAATGCAGAAGTGTGGTGCTGATTGGTGAAATAGGCGGTAACACCGAGGAGCTAGCCGCCCGATACATCGCTGAGACCAACTATCCCAAGCCAGTCGTCGCCTATATTGCCGGCCGGTCAGCCCCACCGGGAAAGCGCATGGGACACGCTGGTGCCATAATAATGGGCAACGCCGGGACAGCCCGGTCTAAAATTGACGCTTTCACCGGGGCAGGAGTGCCAGTAGCCGAAACACCCGGAGATGTAGTAAAATTAGTACATAGATAGGATGATGGAGAAAGCTCATGGCTAACAAGAAACTGCTGCCCCCTGGTTTAGCTTACCTGGCCGATAACATTACCTCCAAGCATAATATACTGGGCGCTGCCAGAGGAACGGGAGCCAGGTGGGCTAAAGACCTTAACCTGCCTAAAGAAGCCGAGACGATATTTTTTGCGGGATGCGGCTACCAGTACGCCAGCGACCTGGAATCTCTGATGTCACTGATAAGAAAAGTAGATAAGAGCGCCATCAGTACCGAGCTGACGATAAATTTAGCCAGTGTCCCGAAGAAACTCGGCATTGATGCGGCTGGAATATACAGTCGGGTGATGTCCAGAGGCGGCGACACCGAAGCCCAGCCATTGAGAGACTCGGTCAAGATACTGAGAAAGCTCGGCGTGGAGTTTGGCTATCTGGCTGATGATGAACCGTGCTGTGGAGCATTACTGCACTATATCGGATTACACCAGGAATTCAGCCAGCACGCTCAAGAAGTATATGACCAGCTAAAATCCAGCGGTGTAAAACAGATTATCGGCATTATCCCTTCCTGTACCTACGCCCTACGACAACTCATCACCAATCGGGACGGCCGCAGCAATCTGGAAGTCAAACATTTCTGCCAGGTAGTCGCCGAAAAGCTCCCATCACTAAAGCTACAATTCCCCAGGAAAGTAAAAGTTACCTATCATGACCCGTGCCAGCTAACGCGCTACTTCGGACTGGCAGAGGAACCGCGCCGGATACTGAGAGCTATCCAGAATGTTGAACTGGTGGAACCAGACCATGCTAAGGGAGAATGGGCTACCTGCTGCGGTGGTGGCGCAGGATTCGAAGCCGTCTTCCCCGAACTGAGTGAGATTCTGGCGGTGAACCGGGCAAAAGAACTGACTGACACCGGCGCCGAGATTATTGTTACTCAATGCCCTGGATGCATCATGCAGCTAAAGGCCGGGCTAAAGGAACTGGACACCCGGGGGGTGGAAGTGCTTGACCTGGCGCAAATCGTGGCCATGGCGATAGAGGAGTAGATAAATGTCCGTATTCACCGACTATAAGAAAGAGCTAATGGATGCCGCTCATAATAAGCGCATCAGGCTGGCACTATCCCGTAGTATTGCCAGCTACCGGGACAATACCAAAACTGCCTTGGAGAGATTCCCGCACACCATCAAATTGGCTGAGGAAGTCCGCGCAATAAAAGAGAACGCCATCGACAACATGGAGAAACTCGCCCAGCAGGCCTGTGAGGCTTTTGAGTATAACAAGGCTAAGGCTTATATCGCTAAGACCGCTGATGAAGCGCTGAAGCTCATCGGCAACCTAGTGGGGACCGATAAGCTCATCGTCAAGGGTAAAAGCCTGACCGGCGAAGAAATTCATCTGCGCGAATACCTGGAAGAGCACGGCAACGAAGTCTATGAAACCGACCTGGGCGAGTTTATCCTGCAAAAGTTGCCCTCAAGGCCAATGCACCTTGTCTCACCGGCCATCCATGTGCCCCGGGAGGATGTCGCCCAGCTTTTCCACAGGATTACGGGCGAGGAATTCCCGCCGGATGATATCGAAAGGATGGTAGCTGCTGCCAGAAAGCTGCTCAGGGAAAAGTACTTCCAGGCACACATTGGCATGAGCGGGTCTAATGTGGTGGCGGCCGATGCCGGCACCATGTTCATCATCGAAAATGAAGGCAATATACGATTATCCACTGCGGCTCCGCCGGTGCACATTGCCCTGATAGGTATGGAGAAATTGGTCCCGACCCTGGGTGATGCCTATAAGGTAGCCGAAGTAACCTGGAGGTACGCCAGCTATACTGTCCCCGGCTATGTCAGTCTGATATCCAGTCCAAGCAAGACCGGTGATATCGAGAAGGTGACAACCTTTGGCGCCCACGGTCCCAGAGAAGTGCATGTTGTCTTTATCGATGACGGCCGGACGGAATTAGCCAAGGATCCGGTACTGCGCCAGGCACTGTACTGTCTGAGATGCGGCGGCTGTCTCTACGAGTGCCCTGTCTACGCGGTAACCGCGGGTTACTTCGGCGATAAGTATTTTACCGGTATCGGGGCTGTCTGGGCAGCCACCATCAGCCGCGATATCGAAAAAGGGTCTTCGATAGCCTATACCTGTCTCACCTGCGGTCGATGCAAGGTGAGATGCCCCATGAAGATTGATATTCCGGCAATGGTAGTCGAGCTGAGAAAAAAAATAATGGAGGGTGCTTAGCTAAGCATCCATCTCTTGGGAAAGGAGCCTTAGCTCTAGTGAGAAATATCAGCGCTCAAGAAATAACCAGGACGGTTGCCCGGTTATGCCAAGAAGCCAATTATTTCCTGCCGGAGGATGTCATGAACAGCCTCAAAAAAGCGCGCCAGAATGAAGAATCACAATTAGGCCAGCAAACCCTGGACCAGATTTTAGATAATGCTAAATTAGCTCAAGAAGAGCAGGTAGCCCTGTGCCAGGACTGCGGCACGACCGTGGTCTACCTCGAAGCCGGGCAGGATGTCCACATCACCGGCGGCGACCTGTATCAAGCCGTTAACGAGGGGGTACGCCAGGGCTATGATAAAGGTTATCTACGCAAATCAATGGTCACCCAGCCTTTTTCAGAGCGGGTCAATACCAGAGACAATACCCCGGCGGTAATCCATACTGACATTGTCCCCGGCAATACACTCAAAATCACGGTGCTGCCCAAAGGCGGCGGCGGCGAGAATATGACTCGCCTCTTTATGTTAACTCCGGCCCGGGGTCGCCCGGGTATCGTTGACTCCGTCGTCCAGGCCGTCGACGAAGCCGGCAGCAATCCCTGTCCTCCGGTCGTCGTCGGCGTCGGCATCGGCGGCACTGCCGAGAAGACGCTACTGCTGGCTAAGAAAGCAATATTGCGAGAGGTAGGCAAACCCAGTCCAGACCGCGAAGTTGCCAAACTGGAGAAAGACCTGCTCCAGCGCATCAATGCTCTGGGGATCGGCCCCCAGGGGTTTGGCGGCAGGACAACTGCCCTGGCAGTCCATATTGAAGTCTTCCCAGCCCATATTGCCAGCCTGCCGGTAGCGGTCGCCCTGCAGTGCCACAGTGCCCGGCACAAAGAAGCAATCCTATAAAATTAGAGGTTAAAAAATGACGGAACAAACTCGAATGATTGACATTTATATTATGGGCAAGCAATTTTGCGGTGCCTGCGCTACCATCTATAACTTCAAAAATGATTCGCAGCTAAGATATGACCTCGCCTGCCAGAAAACCGCCGAGCAGGATATGTACCTGGTGCAAATACCATTCTTCCCGGCAGCCAAGGCTATCTATAACCTGGAAGAGCTGGAGCCGACCGGCGAACAGGTACTCCGCCTCTATCCCGACTTGGTCAAGTGTTTTGGCTGTAATACCTGCACCAAGAGCTGCCCGCAGCAGCTTGAGGTGATGTGGTATATGTCTGACGCTTTACGCAGTGATATCAGGGAAGTAGCCAATAAATCGTTCGACTGCGTGATGTGTGGCCTGTGCGCCGCCAGATGCCCGCAGGGCCTGGTACCCTATAATATCGCCTTATTATACCGGCGGCTGTACGGCCGCTATCTGGCACCTCGCTCCAAGCAACTGGAAGACAGGATAGCTGAGATTGAGGCTGGTAAGTTCGATGACCTGCTGGAAGAATTAAAAACCTTGAGCCAGAAAGAGCTGCACCGCCGCTATAACGAGCGTGACATCGAGTCGGCTGACTAAAATATAGGGCTGAAGGGATTAAAAAATATATTCGGCTGATGACAAGACAGCCTGAGAATGGAGAAAATCGTGCCGTTACATATCCAACGCGATGTTAAAGAGATTGATGGCATCTTAAATGAAGTGCTGAGTATTCACAGTCCGCCGGTAGGCCGCTGCCGCCTTCTCTCCAGCGGATTTAGCCCCACCCATGCCCTGAACATAACCGAGAATATTATCGGACACAAAGAATGTCTGGGCTGCGGCAACTGCGTGGATATCTGCCCGGTGTTGGCCCGCGAGCCGTCTCGCCGCGAAAAGACGGAGCAACGGACATCGATGGCACTAGAAAGCACGGTCGGTGCGGACTGCGACCAGTGTGGCGCCTGCATCCTGGTCTGTCCTCAAGTAGACACCACCATTAAGAACTACGTGGTTAATCACCGAATGGTGGAAGTCATGTCCCGACTGCAGCAGCGCATCGGAGACGAGGATGAACCTGATTTAGACCTGTTTCTGGAAGAAGCGGTCAGCCAGCCCTGAGTGGCTAAGTAAGAAGGGTTAAAATGGATTTTGATTTAGCCGAAGAACTAAGAATGATACAAAGCCTGGCCCGGGATTTTGTTAAGGACCAGCTAAAACCAATGGAGAGAGACCTGATGGGACGGACGGGCGACCTCAGTGATGCCCGGATGTTCCTGGACGAGGAGACCGAGGCCAAACTGGTCAAAGTAGCGCAGGAGATGGGGCTGTGGGCAGTAAGTATACCAGAGGAACTCGGCGGCGGCGGCCTGAATACCCTGGGCAATTGCCTGGTTGAAGAAGAACTGGCGCAGACCGTTATCCCTTTCAATTTTGGTGATATCCCCCCCATTCTTTTCGATTGTAATGACCGACAAATGGAGAGTTACTTTTTGCCCACCCTGAACCGGCAAAAACAGGCTTATCTGGCACTGATGGAGCCGGGCAACGGGGCTGAAATCTCCGTTATGGAGACGAGAGCCGAAAAGAAAAAGGACTATTACCTTCTCAATGGCCAGAAGCTGTCGCTCTCCAGACCCGGTAAAAACTATTTTGCTGTCGTCTTCGCTTCAACTACCCACAACGGGGCCAAAGGCGGAGTAACCTGTTTTCTGATGGACAAGGATACCCCCGGATTTGAAGTTATCGGCGATGACGAGAAGACAGGATGGCAATCCCAGACAAGACCGGTAATGAGGCTGGTCTTTAACCGCTGCCGGGTATCCGCGGAGAATATCCTGGGAGAGGAAGGCAAGGCTTTCCGGCTCGGCAAAAAATGGCTGCCTTCCAGGCGGATTATCCGGGGTGCGCGCTGTGTCGGCGTGGCGCAGCGACTACTTGAAGAAGCCACTACCCGTGCTCAGTCATGGCAGTCATTCCAACAGCCTATCTCGGGGTGGCCCAGCATACAGGCCGCCCTATCGGATATTGCCGTGGCCCTTCATGCCGCCAGACTGATGGTCTATGAAGCCGCCTGGAAGGCTGATAAAGGAGACCCGATTCGCCGTGAAGCGGCTATGGTAAAATTATTCGCCACCCAGATGCTCCACAATGTTGCTGATAGAGTGACCCATATTTACGGCGGACCACCCTATATTGCCGGACTACCCATGGAAAGGCTCTGTCGCCAGGCTCTAGCCACTAGCGCCACTGAGCTGGCTTTAGAACTGCAAAGAAGCATTATCGCTAATGACATCTTAAAGGGACTGAAAGTCTGAAGAGGAACACCGCAATGGTCAAGAAAGTCAGGCTGCCATTAACTGACGAGACCCTAGCCGAACTTAAGGCTGGCGACCAGGTCTCACTCACCGGCGTTATCTATGTGGCTCGTGATGCTGCCCATAAGAGGATGTCTGATGCCCTGGACCGGGGCGAACCTCTACCCTTTGATATCAGGGAACAGACGATATACTATATGGGCCCCGCCCCGGCTAAACCTGGCCAGGTAATCGGCTCGGCCGGGCCCACCACCAGTGGCCGTATGGATGCCTTTTCGCCACGCCTAATTGCTCAAGGGCTTAAAGGAATGATTGGCAAGGGTATGCGCTCACCGGCAGTGAAAGACGCCATCAAAAAACACAAAGCCATCTACCTGGCCTCTGTTGGCGGCGCAGCAGCCCTCATCTCCAAGAGTATCAAGAAATCGGAAGTAATCGCCTACAAGGAACTCGGTGCTGAGGCAATCCTCCGGCTAGAGGTGAAAGATTTCCCAGCGATAGTAATAAATGATATCTATGGGGGAGACCTTTACCAGGAAGGGAAAACCAAATACCGGATAGCTGCCTAATGATTAAGGTGCGAAATGGCTAGATGTCCTAACTGCGGGCAAAGAACTACTGGCGATTCCTGCCAGTGGTGTAATTATCCCATACTGAAACGCAGGCCCAAAAGATATCTAAGAGCTGTAGAAGCCAGGAAAGCCAAACAAGCCCGAGAGTTGGCTCAGAAACAGGCTAAGCTGGCGGCTCAGGAAGAAGCCAAGCAGAAGGCCGAGGAAACCAGGAAGGCTAGAGAAGCCAAGGACTTAGCTGAGAAACAGGCTAAACTGGCTGCCCAGGAAGAAGCCAAGCAGAAGGCCGAGGATGCCAGGAAAGCTAGAGAAGCCAGGGAGTTAGCCGAGAAACAGGCTAAGCTGGCGACCCAAGAAGAGGCTAAGCAAAAAGCTGAGGAAACCAGGAAGGCTAGAGAATCCAGGGAGTTAGCCGAAAGAGAAGCGAAGGAGTTAGCCGAGAAACAGGCTAAACTGGCCGCTCAGGAAGAGGCTAAACAGAAAGCCGAGGAAACCAGGAAGGCTAGAGAAGCGAAGGACTTAGCTGAGAAACAGGCTAAGCTGGCGGCTCAGGAAGAGGCTAAACAGAAAGCCGAGGAAACCAGGAAGGCTAGAGAAGCGAAGGACTTAGCTGAGAAACAGGCTAAACTGGCGGCTCAGGAAGAGGCTAAACAGAAAGCCGAGGATGCCAGAAAAGCCAGAGAGGCTAAGGACTTAGCTGAGAAACAGGCTAAACTGGCGGCTCAGGAAGAGGCTAAGCAAAAAGCTGAGGAAGCCAAGAAAGCTAGAGAAACCAGGGAGTTAGCCGAAAGAGAGGCTAAGCTGGCGGCTCAGGAAGAAGC
>JACPSA010000096.1 GCA_016193545.1 Chloroflexota bacterium | reverse complement strand
TTCTGATAGAACTGGGAGTTAAAGAGGGGCTTCGCCCTCTTCCTAAAAATACTTCCCCTTCCCCTTATTGAAGGGGAAGGGGACACAGGGAATAGGGTTACAACACTAGATTACATATACTAAAACTGTAAAAGGTGTTAAAATGCCTTTGGCAGGAGACTAACGATGGGTAAAGAAATCATATTTATGGTGAAAGAGGATGAGATAGAAGGTGGCTTTACAGCACAGGCTCTGGGCTACGGCATCTTCACTGAGGCAGAAACTATTGAAGAACTGAAGACGATGATACAGGATGCGGTGCACTGCAGCTTCGATGAAACTGAAATGCCCTCCATTATTCGTCTGCACATTGTAAAGGACGAGGTTATTCCGGCTTGAAAATCCCGCGTGATGTCGGCGGTCTGGAGTTGGCTCAATTGCTCAAGAAACACGGATACCGTACCACTCGTCAGACAGGCAGTCATATTAGATTGACCACCAGAATTAAAGGCATCGAACACCACATTACAATACCCAGCCACAAACCTATTAAGTTGGCACCCTATCCGGCATACTCAACGACATCGCACTGTATCTAAAAATGGACAAAGACGAATTGGTTGAGGATATCTTCGGCAAAGAATAAAACGTCTCCTGGTTGCCAGGCTTAAGGAATCACCTATGAAAATAGCCTTTATCGGTGGCGGTGTTATGGGAGAGGCAATAGTGTCGGCCATCCTGGACAAAAGGCTGAGCCGGCCACCGTCAATCACTGTTAGCGATGTCAGCCAGGCCCGCCGCCAGTACCTTGAACAGAAATTCGGCATAGCTGTCACGGATGACAACCGGCTGGCAATAGCTAAAGCAGAGGTCGTCCTTTTAGCCATTAAGCCACAGAGTCTGGCTGAGCTATTGCCTGAACTCAACGGACAGTTTAAGCCGGGCCAGCTAGTATTATCCATCATCGCCGGGGTCAACATCGGTACTCTACGCCGCGGACTGAGCCATAACCGTGTCGTTCGGGCAATGCCCAATACACCCGCCCAGATTGGCGAGGGCATCAGCGTCTGGACGGCTACCGCCGAAGTAACTGAGATGCAAAAACGGTGGGCAGGTTCTATTCTGAGCGCTATCGGCCAGCAAATTTACGTCGACGATGAGAAATACCTGAACATGGCTACGGCGCTAAGTGGCAGTGGTCCGGCTTACTTCTTCCTCTTTATCGAGGCACTGGCGGCAGCCGGCGAGCAAATCGGTCTGCCCGCAGATATGGCCCAGCAACTGGTACTGCAAACGATGCTCGGCTCGGGACATCTTCTTCAGAAGTCAGGCAAGGAGCCAGCCGAGTTACGCCGCATGGTCACCTCTCCCGGCGGTACCACGGCAGCCGCCCTCGCTGAACTGGAGAAAGGCGGATTTAACAATCTGGTCGAGCGGGCAGTAAGTGCGGCTTACAAGAGAGCCAAGGAATTGGGTGGTGAACAATAAGGTGAAGGTTCGGCAAATAGCCACTGCTGTACTGCTGTGCCTTATTTTAGTTAGCTCGCTATCCTGTAATCCGTTCAGTCAGAACAAACCACAGGTCACGCAACAACTGGTTCAAGCGGCGCGCGGCAACCTGACCGTAACCGTTAGCGGTAGCGGTAATATTGCGACCTCCAATGAAACGAAACTGACCTTCGGCGTGGCCGGCCGCATCGACAGGATATATGTTGAGGAAGGTGACCGGGTCAGCCGAGGAGCAGTGCTTGCCAGGCTGGAGACCGATACGCTGGAGCTGGCAATAATCCAGGCACATGTAGACCAGGCAAAAGCGCAACTGGCCATAACTCAGGCAGAAGTAACCATAACCCAATCGCAACTGGGCATAACCCAGGCTGAGGTAACCCTACAAACCGCCGAGCACGAACTATATAAATCCCAAAATATATACAAGTGGCCCGATATTGAAATTGCCCAGGCGAATGTGGACAAAGCCCGATTTTCGGTAAAAAATGCCCACGACAGACTGGCCGACGCCACCACCGATGAAGAGAGGGCGGAGTGGACAAGGAATATAGCCCTGGCGGAAGCATTCCTGGTCAGCGAAGGGCAGAAGTTAAATGCCATGCTATCCAACGCCGATACGGAAGAGGTCGCCATTAAGAAACGACAGGTGGATGTCGCCCGGCAGTCCCTGGCACTGAGCCGCCAGTCCCTGGCACAAAACCAACAGTCCCTGGAGCTAACCCGGCAATCGCTAGAACTGACCCAGCGGCTCCTGGAGCAAGCCCAGAGACAGCTTGAGAAGGCGGTTATCACCGCGCCGTTCGATGGTGTCGCCGTCAGCGTCAGTGCCGATGAAAAAGATACTATCTCCCCGGCCAGCCCGATTATCCATCTGCTTGACCCCGGTAATATGGAATTAAAAATTCAAGTAGATGAGATAGATATCGCTCCGATAAAAACGGGGCAAAGAGCTATTATCGAGTTAGACGCACTACCTAATCTACTGCTTGATGGTAAGGTTAGCTCTATCAGCCTTTTATCGACCGCTAAAGCCGGGGTAATAGTATATGACATCAAAATTAAGTTTGATGCTACTGAGGATAGTGGTCTGAGAGTCGGCATGAGTGCCACCGCTGATATCATCGTCACGGAACGGAGCAACGTTTTACTCGTACCTGACCGGGCGGTTACGCAGGATAGCCAGGGAAATTCCATAGTGACCGTTATGGTGAACCAACAAATTGAGCCAAGAACCGTGGTTACCGGCATCAGTGACGGCGTACAGACCGAGATTGTGAGCGGGCTTACCGAGGGAGAGACAATAGCGCTGGAAATTCGGACCAAGCCGAAATCCTCCGGTTTCGGAGTCTTCGGTCAACAAAATTAGCAGTTCGCCTTCGCTGATAGGGAAAGATGATTGAGCTTGAAGATGTGACCAAGGTTTACCGGATGGGTAAGGTGGAGATTCCTGCCTTGAGAGGGGTAAGCCTTAACATTCAACCGGGAGAGATGGTCGCCATCATTGGCGCTTCAGGCTCAGGTAAGTCCACCCTGATGAATATCATTGGCTGTCTGGACAAACCCAGTTCAGGACGGTACATCTTTGACGGCACCGATGTCAGTCGACTTAATGATAACCGGCTAGCCGAGATGAGAAACGAGAAACTCGGATTTGTTTTCCAG
>JACPSA010000053.1 GCA_016193545.1 Chloroflexota bacterium | reverse complement strand
TTCCAGAATTTTGGCGATGCTGCGTAGCTTCTCCACGTCTTGCGCCGCCTCGTCTCCGAGTAGTTCTTCCAGTAGTTTCTCATCCACCTCGGCAAGGGAGCGGTTGTACTGGCATTCATTAAGCTGCATTTCCAGTTCGTCTATTTTCTGCAGCATTTCCATCAGTTCTATGGCCTCGGTATACTGGGTAGGGTTTTCTTGGGAGGCGGAGTCCTGATGCTCAACCTCATCACCAGAACAAATGGTTTCCAGATTGTCTGCTAGCTCGGCCAGCTCGTCACTGTTGCTCTTATCAAGGAGCGACCGTAATAAATTCTCCAGCGATTCTTTATCCTGTGCTGACAACTTGTCCAGTAAAGACTGCGCCTGTGCTATCTGCCTTTGTAGATGTTCCGCCAGTTGGTCCAGCTTTTTCAGGTCTTGTGTCGCCATCTCCTCGAGAGTTTTTAATAACCGTTGTTGCGCCTCCGGACTTAACTCACTGGCGCCTTCTCTGGTTTTCTGCCTGGCTTGCTCCAGCCTTCTCCGGATTCTTTCCCGCCCTGATTGAAGTACTTTGTCTAACTGCCGGCGCAGCTCCTCGATTATCGAGTCAAGCTTATGTTTCTCAAGCTGTTCCTGTTTCTTCTGACGTAAGCGCTGCAGCAGGTCTTCTATTCCCGGTAGCTGTCTCCCCTGGCTGTCCTTGATTCCCTCACGCTGCATCGTGCGTAGTAACTCGGACAGGTCACCCTGCGACATCAGATTGCGCCCGAGCTCATCCATAAGCTCGTCTGCATCCAGTTCAAATAAGTTCTGGGTGCCGTCCCATCTGGAATAACGATAAATATTCATCTTAGTTTGAAAGCAATCCTAATACCTATTCTAACATAGGGGATTCTTGTCAACAAACCAGCATGTGGGGTTTGCTGTGAATGCCGGACAAGGAACTGGCAGGTGTCTATTTAATATCTTGCCTGAGTACAAGCTGCTGTTGTATTATGAATAGTAGTTGGTGAAAGTGGAAAGTATCGTTTTTCAGGAGGGAATTCATGTGGCTTCAAACTAGGATGTTTTTGTTAGTCGCCATTCTTTTTGCCATCCTCTATGGTGTTATCGTAGCTGTCGGTAGCTGGATGGGGGTGGGGAGTGCCCTGTCTTACGTCATTCTGGCTGTGGTCTTCCTTGGTTTTCAGTATCTTATCGGTCCTACTTTAGTTGGCTGGACGATGAGGATAAAGTGGGTCTCGGAACGGGAGGCTCCGGAGCTGCACCAGATGGTGACGGAACTGGCCGAGAAGGCGGGCCTGCCTAAACCACGCGTTGGCATCTCACAAATGTCAATACCTAATGCCTTTGCCTTCGGCCGGACGCAGCGGGACGGACGTGTCTGTGTTACCCGGGGCATCATGAATATATTGACTCGGGATGAGCTTAAGGCTGTCCTCGGGCACGAGATGTCTCATATCAAACACCGTGATATGGCCATTATAACCTTAATCTCGGTGATACCGATGATAATGTACTGGTTAGCCTATAGCCTGATGTGGGGAGGGGCTTACGGCGGACGCCGCCAGGGGGGTAATTATGCGGCTCTGCTCGGGTTCGCCGCCTTCCTGCTTTATTTCCTGACCAACCTGCTGGTACTTTACGGTTCCAGGATACGTGAGTACTATGCCGACCTGGGCAGCGTTCGGTTGGGGAATGTACCGCATCACATGGCTACCGCTCTGTATAAGCTGGTTTACGGCAATGCCCGCTTCAAGGATAGCCGGGAGCTAAAGCAGGCGGAAAGTATCCGGGCTTTCTTTGTCAATGACCCGGCCCGCGCCTGGTATGAAGTCAGAGAGCTATCTCAGGTTGACCGTGACATGAGTGGTACTATTGACTTTGATGAACTCGCTGAACTCCGTCAGAAGGAAGTGCGCCTGGGTGCGACTGATAAAATGATGGAGCTATTCACCACTCACCCTAACATGCTCAAGAGGATTAAACATCTGTCCACTCTCACTGTTTGATACCTCTTGGTAGGACTGGTCTTTGACTATCTATAAATAGACCTGTGGAAAGGAGTCTCCGGTTATGACCACCATTAATTCCGTTCTGGGATCTCTCGATACTGTCGACCTTGGCTTTACGCTGATGCATGAGCACATGATAGTCTCCTCGGCCGGCATCTCCCAGAACTACGCTGAGCTTCTAGGCGCTGGATTTATGGAGCGCATCGTCAACGGATTGATTAAGGCCAGGGAAGGAGGTGTCAACACTATTGTTGACGCTACTACCATCGACCTGGGCAGGGATGTAAATTTAATGGCTGAGGTTTCCCGCCGCAGTGGTGTCAATATCATCGCTATTACCGGCTGGTGGCTGGATATACCACGTATGCTGACCGGTGTCTCGGCAGACCAGCTCGCTCAACTGTTTATCCGTGAAATACGGGAGGGTATCGCCGGTACGGGTATTAAAGCGGCCGTCCTCAAGTCGGCCAGTGATATTTCTGGAGTGACGGCAGGGGATGAAAGCGTGCTGCGGGCGGTAGCCCGCGCTCACCTTGAAACGAAGGTTCCCATTATGCTGCATTCCTACGCACCGGGCCAGGTGGGCAGGCAACAACTGGCGGTATTGAGGGACGAAGGTGTTGACTTGCGAAGGGTTAAAGTAGACCACTCCAATGACACCACTGATGTCGAATATCTTACCTGGCTTTTAGAGCAGGGATGTTATCTCGGTCTGGACCGCTATCCCGGGAACAATGTCAGCCCGTTAGCCCGCACTAAAACAATGAAGGCATTA
Organism: Chloroflexota bacterium; assembly: GCA_016193545.1. Lineage (GTDB taxonomy): Bacteria > Chloroflexota > Dehalococcoidia > Dehalococcoidales > UBA2162 > JACPSA01. Next base: position 12,250 of record JACPSA010000053.1, on the reverse strand, counting down.
ATTGATGCCGGCTATGAAAACCGTCTTCTGCCTTCCCATGATTGGTCGTTTGTGTGGATTGTTGCCGAGGCTTCGCCAATGCCGAGACAGGCAGAAAGGGAAAAGCGCAATCCCTACGGGTATCTCTACCTGAAGAAAGAGGTCTTTTCTCAACTGCGCCAGATGGGTGTCGCCGAGGCGACCTTGACTCGGCTGTGTGTCGATAACCCCCGCCAATTCTTCGAGGGTCCGTAGCCGTATTGATTTCTAGTGAACGTTCCATGAAAACCAGTAGTTTCGACTATTCCCTTCCTCAGGAGCTTATTGCCCAGACCCCGATTGAACCCAGAGACCAGGCGCGGCTGATGGTGCTCGACCGTTGTGATGGTTCATTGAGACACCACCGGTTCTCGGCAATAACTGATTTTTTCAGGGATGGTGATATTCTGGTATTCAATAATAGCCGGGTTATTCCTGCCCGTCTTAGCGGGAAAAGAGTCGATGGTGACGGCAGACTGGAGATTCTGCTGCTGCGCCGGCTCAGTCCGAATCTCTGGGAGACGCTGGTCAAGCCCGGTAAGCGTGTCATGATTGGTACGCAGATTGAGATAGCTGGTAATGCTGCCAATAGTGACAGGGTAACCGCTGAGGCAGTCGGGTTAGGGGAGGGGGGAATGCGAGTGCTCAGCTTCTCGGACGAGACGCTGCTGCCGGGGCTGGGTAAGGTCCCGCTACCGCCCTATATTCGCTTCCCGTTGGCCGACCCGGAATGTTACCAGACTGTCTATGCCCAGGTAGATGGTAGCGTCGCTGCGCCAACGGCCGGATTGCATTTCACTCCGGAGCTAATTGATAAGCTAAAAGCTAAAGGAGTCCGCTGTCTCTTTGTCACTTTGCACATCGGGCTGGATACCTTCCAGCCGGTTCGGGAAGATGACCCGGCAGACCACCGCATCCACCAGGAATATGGAGTAATCAGCCCGGAGGTAGCCGATGAGTTATCGCAAGCCAGAAGAGAGGGACGGCGGATTATCTGTGTTGGCACTACCAGCGTCAGGCTAATCGAGGCCGCCGCTCAAGCCACCGGTGCGGTTGACGAGCCATTTGCCGGTTGGGTGAACCTGTTTATTGTGCCGGGCTACCAGTTCCGGCTGGTGGATGCCCTCATTACCAATTTTCACCTGCCGCGTACCACGCTGCTGATGCTGGTATCTGCTTTTGCCGGCAGGGATTTGATTCTCGATGCCTATCAGGAAGCCATCGCCCAGCAATACCGTTTTTACAGTTTTGGTGATTGTATGTTGATTCTATAAGCTTTTACCCGTTATAGTAAGAATGGGAGGTAATGAGGCGTTTGAGTAAGGTAACCAAAACCTTGGTGCAGTGTGATTTTGACGGCACCATCACTGAAGAAGATGTCAGTTTCATGCTGCTGGATGCCTTCGCTGATGGTGACTGGCGACGGAGATTGAAAGAATACGAAGCCGGGAGGATATCCGTCGGGCGTTTCAACACGGAGGCTTTCAGTATGGTTAAGGCCCCTGAGCAATATCGGCATGGGGGATATCGAGATATTTGCCGCCAGGACACGTTTCTTTCCCGGAGGGCTCGATGTCCAGTATATCGGGCCTGATGGCAGACAACTGGACAACGACTTCAAGGGGTCTTTTGTCGATTCCTTCCTCGGTGAAGGCTATCGGATAATCTATATGGGTAACGGTTCTTCCGACCTGTCACCGGCCAGACGGAGTCACCGCGTCTTTGCCACCGGTACCCTGCTGGCACGTTGCCGGCAGGTAAACCTTGATTGCATATCTTTCACTGATTTTAATGAAGTGCTTAGGGCTATCGAGAGCTGGCAATGAAAGTAGTGCTGCATATCTGCTGTGGTGTTTGTGCCGGCGGTGTCGTCGAGAGATTGACATCGGAAGGGCATCAGGTGCACGGCTTTTTCTATAATCCCAACATCCATCCCCAGGCGGAGTACGAGAGAAGATTGAAAGCGGCTCGTAAAGTGGCTAAAGAGTTAAACTTTCCTTTAGAAGATGGCCCCTATTTACCCGAAGAGTGGTTCAAAGAGGCCGCCTCTCTGGAACAAGAGCCTGAGGGTGGTCGGAGGTGTGAGGTCTGTTTCAGTGTCAGACTGGAAAAGACCTATGCCTATCTGGCAGATTGTGGAGGAGACGCCTTCACCACTACTCTGACGGTAGGCCCCCGTAAATCAGCCAGCGTGATTAACCGGGTGGGTCAGCAGGTTGGCGGGGACAGGTTTCTGGTCAGGGATTTTAAGAAGCAGGCTGGTTTCCAGCGGACCACTGAACTGGCCAGGCAGTGGGCTCTATACCGGCAGCATTATTGTGGCTGTAGTTACAGCCTGCGGGATAATCTAAATAAATCAGCGCACCAGCCCAGGGGTAGTTTGTCCCTGGCCGGTGACTGATACCTTCTGGTTTGCAAGTGAAATGAAAGACGAACGCAAGACAAAGAAGAAACTGATAGAGGAAGTAGCCGAATTGCGCCGGCAGGTTGCCGAATTTGAGAAATCAGAGAGTCAGCGGAGGCAGGAAGAGGAGCTATTACACATCTTCCGCATCAGTTCACCGATTGGTCTATTTATCATTCAGGACGGTAAGTTCCAGTTTATCAACGACGAATTCCGTAAAGTCACGGGCGGTAGAGTCGGTGAATTACTGGGTACCAATCCGATGGAGCGTGTCCTGCCTGAGGACAGGGAAATGGTCAGGGAAGAAGCGATAAAGATGTTAAAGGCTGAGCGTTCCTCACCGTACCGATACCGGATTGTTAACCAGGATGGTCAGACCAGGTGGATGTTTGAGGGGGTTGTTTCCGTCCAGTACCGGGGCAGGCGGGCAGTTCTGGGACACTCTATGGATATTACTGAACGGGTAGAAGCCGAGGCGAAGCTACAGCGACTTTACGAACAAGAAAGGGAATTGCGCCAGGAGCTGGAAACAGAGGTACAGAGGCGGATAGAGTTTACCCGGGCCCTGGTACATGAGCTAAAGACGCCACTAACGCCGGTGCTATCTTCCAGTGACCTGCTGCTGGCTGAACTCCATGAGGAACCATGGTTAAGCATTGCTCGTAATATCAACCGTGGTGCTGCCAATCTGAGCAAGAGGATTGACGACCTCCTTGACCTCGCCCGGGTCGAGATTGGTACGCTGAAGGTAAATCCCAAGAGACTGGACCCACAACCGCTGCTGCGTGCGATAGCCGATGATATGACGGCGATGATTTCGGGTAACGGGCAATCACTGGTTCTTGACCTGGGGTTTTCGCTGCCTCCGGTCTGGGCTGACGAAGAGCGGCTGCGGCAGGTAGTCCTCAACCTGCTGATTAATGCCTCTAAGTTCACTCCTGAGGGGGGTATGATTACTCTGAGAGCCAGAGAAAAGGATGCTACTCTGGTGGTCGAGGTACAGGATACTGGCAATGGCATCCCTGAAGAGGAGCAGCAGCGGATTTTCCAGCCTTATCACCGCCAGGTCAGCGACCGTGAGCACCTGAGCGGGTTAGGTCTTGGCTTGGCGCTATGTAAAAACCTGGTGGAGCTTCAGGGTGGTAAGATATGGGTGGAGAGCCAGGTAGGCAAAGGCTCGACCTTTGGATTTTCATTGCCATTAGTTGCTGCCAGCCAACAAAAGGAAGGTTCTAAACAGGGGGTAACTGATGAAGGTTCTTCTCATTGAGGATGACCGGGAAATTATCGAAGCTATTTCTCTCGCCTTCCAGATACGGTGGCCCGAAGCTAAAGTAGTCTCTACCCGTCTGGGTAAACATGGAGTCGAGCTGGTTGAGACCGAGTCGCCCGATATCGTCATTCTCGACCTGGGACTACCTGATATTAATGGCTTTGAGGTGTTACAGCAGATTCGTCTCTTTTCCCATGTCCCGACTATTATTCTGACAGTGCGCTCGGATGAAACTGATGTCGTCAAAGGACTGGAATGGGGGGCTGACGACTACATAACTAAACCGTTCCGGCAGATGGAGCTTCTGGCGCGGGTTAAAGCCCTGATTCGGCGGAGGAGTCCTTCAGAAGAAGAACAACTGGTTTACGGTCGGTTACGCCTTGATGTTACTACCGGTCAGCTTTATCAAGACGGCAAAGAAATAGCCCTTACCGTGACGGAGAGCCATATCCTCGGTCACCTGATGAGAAACGGCGGTCGCGTGGTTACCCACTCAAGCCTGGCTGAGGCAGTATGGGGTGATGACTACCCGGGTGCGGCGGATAGTCTTAAGGTCCATATCCGGCGCCTGCGGGAGAAGATTGAGGCTACCCCGGGTAACCCGAAGATTATCCTCACCCGACCGGGCGTCGGCTACTTTCTGGCAAAGCCGGAGTAGCCTGAGAAGTAACTACCGGTAACCGGTGTCAGCTGGTTGTTTTCAAGCTCCCCTCTTTGACAGTCTACGCTCAAATTGTAACCTCTTTGTTACCGTCTTGTAACTTTCCACTAACCTTTGGCGGTAAATCTTAATCTTCTCTTAACCCCGTAGATATAAACTGTAATTGAAAGTAATAAAAGAGGAGGTGGAAAATGGAAGAGCTATTAAAGGCAATCTCAGTAACCGGTCAGGTTATCGGGTTAATTATCGGAGATGACTTTGTTACTCCAGAGACACAGGTAATAGAGCAGTACCCCAACATTCAGTTTGACATCTAACCCCCGGGAATCTTTCTTGAGGCGTACACTGAAGTGCGCCTTCTTTATGGCTGGATAGCGCTTCGGGGACACCACTTTCACTGTGGTAGCGCCGAGTTTACCAGAACAAAAGTCGCCCCCGGGCCATCGCCAAATCTGAAGCTCATGAGCCAGTTCCTATTTGAGCCTTTCGTCTTCAGCCATTGTTGCTTCTGCTATTGTTTCGCCAAACAATTCCTTTTCTCCGCGTAATTGAGACATTACTGTGCTCGGTGTTGCATAGTTCCTGATTATCAGGTATCGCTACCGAGCAGTCTGTTTTAATTACTGCCAGATTGACAATCCAGACGGTAATCACTAAACTGAAACTCAAAATACATCAGAGGAGTTTGGGAATTGTCAGTTGAAAAAAAGGGTGAGAAGTTCAAGTGCAATATCTGCGGTAATGAGGTGACAGTTACCCAGGTCGGTGGGGGTACCCTGGTTTGTTGTGACGAGGACATGGAGAAAGTCGGGTAGCCGAAATGCCGATAAAAATGAAAGTGTTGAGTTATGATAGGCTGGCAGCACTGAATAAAAGCAGTGTCAATGACGGTCGTAAACAGAACCTTCAGCCTGAGCGGATGCCCGGCGACCGTAACAGAAAATATATCGTGAATTTCCATTTCGACCACGATTGGGCTGGCGGACGAGATACCCGTATGTCCGTCATACTGCAACCGGGGGTACTGACAGCCTGGCTTGATGTTTCCAATGAGGAGTATGATGCCATCCCTGAGGTTGAGCTTTCGGAGTTAGACTGGGAAGCGGCGATATGCGTTGGTACTCCGCCCTGGACAGGCTAAGCGTGCTACTATCACTTTTAAAACTTACCGCAGATGGCGGCCGAAGAAATCAAAGATGCGCTGCCAGCCGTCCGTAGCCGCCTGCTGGCGGTAGCTGGGACGGTAATCGGCAAAGAAGGCGTGGCCGGTATCCGGCGGGTATGACTTGAACTCGTATTGCTTCTTGTGTTTTTTCAGTTCTGCCTCCAGCCGGGTGACGTGCTCCGGAGATGGGTTGCTATCGGCTTCTCCAAATAAACCCAGTAAAGGGCAACTCAGGTTGGCTACCATGTCAATCACGGCTTTAGGCTGGTTCGGGGTCAGTTCCTCAGTGATTACGCGTCCACCGTAGCAGTTGACCGCGGCGGCCATGTTTTTGGTGTTGCAGGCGAACAATAGTGTCTGGCGGCCTCCGGAACAGTAGCCGATGCAGCCGATTTTATCATTACAGGAAGCTACCGAACGGAGCGCTTTTACCGCTCCTTCCAGGTCGCCGATAGTCCGTGAGTCGGGGACACCGCCCCTCTGCCGGATAGCAGTGCTTATCTGTTCGGGGTCGCCGGGACCCTCCCGGTAGTAAAGGTCGATAGCCACGCTGATGTATCCGTGGGCAGCGAATTTGCGAGCCAGTTCTTTGGTATGCTCGACCAGGCCGAAGACTTCGTGGATGACAATGACGCCCGGATATGGGCCGGCGCCCAGGGGGCGTGCCATGTATCCGCCGATAGTATCTCCGTTAAGACCGGCGAAGTTAATCGTCTCGGCAAACATTCCTTCATATGTGGTTTTTTGACGAGTGGCCATCGCTATCTCCTCCTGTAATATTACTTTCGGCTCTCTGTTTTAATTCAGGATAAAATGGTTCTCAGCACTCATGGCTTGTGCTGTCAATAATAGGTCTCTGCTATTTAGCTGTCAAGTGGGCTGGAGACCCTGCCGGGCTTGACAAAAATGGGTAGGCTACTTAAAGTGTCCATTGGATGCAAGGCTGACTACGGTAGCTGATTAACTAAGTCAATGGGGGTGAGCTTATGATGGAGCCGAAGGTTCTGGATATCGACCTGTCGAACAGGTCTTACCGTATTTCCAGTATTCCCCGGGATATCATCCGCAAGTATATCGGCGGCAGAGGTTTAGGGTCCTACCTCCTGTATCAGTCGGTGCCGGCGAAGGCCGACCCTCTGGGAGAGGCAAACCATCTCATTTTTACGGCCGGTCCAGCCAGCGGCACCAGTCTGTATTACTCCTCAAAGACAAATGTAAATACCAAATCGCCATTAACCGGCATCTATTTGTTCACCATCTCCAGCGGAATTTTTGCTAATCAGATGCGGAAAGCTGGTTTCTGGGCAATTAATATCGGGGGAATTGCCGACTCCCCCACCTATATCATGGTAGATAACCAGGGGGTCAAGTTCAGGGATGCTACTTCTTTGTGGGGAATGGAGACCGCTCAGGCACAGCAGGCGATGCGTGAGGGCTTATCACTAAAAAAGGTGGCCACAGTAGGCATTGGTCCGGCTGGTGAGCAACTCCTCAGGTATGCCGGTGCCTTTGGTGAAGGCTCTTTGTACCGTTGCTTTGGTCGGGGTGGCGTTGGCTGTGTCATGGGTTCCAAGAAGCTCAAGGGGATAGTGGTCGGCGGGGATGCCGAAGCAGTGCCGGCTGACGAGGACAGATTCGCCGCACTGAGGCGAGAAATCTCCCGGCGGGTAAAGACAGATTTAAAGGGATGGGCGGATAGATGGCGGCGCTATGAAACGGCGAGCGACCTGGAGGTATTGAACGAAAAGGGGATTTTGCCGACCCGTAACTGGCAGACAGGGCAGTTCGAAGGATGGCGGGGAATAGATAAATCGACGACTCCATCCGGTTGGCCGGAGAAAAACCGAGCCTGTGGCCCCTACTGTCTCACCCCCGGTTGCCGTGAGGTGCAGGTCAAGTCCGGCCCTTACGGTGGGGCACGTTCCGATATCGAGTGGGAGACAATCTATGCCTTCGGTACGACCTGTGGTGTTAACAAAATGGACGCCATTATTGCCGCCAGCCAGATATGTGATGAATTCGGCATCGATACTATGAGTGCCGGCATTACTATCAGCTTCGCCATGGAGTGTTTTGAGAAAGGACTGATAAGTATCGAGGATACCGGTGGTATCGAGCTACGCTTCGGTGATGATAAAGCTATGATTGCCATGCTCCAGAAGATAGTCAGGCAGGAGGGGTTCGGTAAGGAACTGGCTAAAGGTACGAAGAGGTTGTCCGAAGAGATTAAAGGTTCCGAAGCCTTTGCCATGCAGGCGAAAGGGATGGAGCTTGGTGGTTACGAGTGCCGGGGTCTGAACGGTCAGGCACTACAGTTCGCCATCGACAACCGGGGTGGCTGCCATCATGCTTACGGACTGCCGGCGAGGCAGGAGATATTCGACGGCACTCGATTGGAGATTAAAGGTAAGGGCGAGTATGTTAAGAAGGGGGCTATGTAGCAAACGGTCGCTGATTCCCTTATTGTCTGCTCGTTTGCCCGGCAGGTGTACAATGAGAACACATTGGCTGAGTCCTTGACCTCTCTATTTGGCGAGCCGTGGTCTGTGAATGACATCAGGGAAGCGGGCGTCAGGATAATGACTCAGGAGCGATTATTCAATATGCGCGAGGGGATTACCCGGGAGGATGATACTCTGCCGGCCAGGTTACTCAATGAACCCAAGCCGGATGGGCCAACCAAAGGGGCGGTGGCTCCCCTTGAGGAACTTAAGGACGATTTCTACCGGGCGATGGGTTACGATTTGGCAACCGGTAATCCTCCGGATTCAATGCTGGCAAGCCTGGGAATCAAGAAATAAAGTGACCTTAAATAAAGGTTCTATTTGCATTTGGTTGATTCAGATATCATACTATTCGGTTTTGGTTGTGTCGTCATTCTGGCGAAAGCCAGAATCCAGGTTTCCCCCTTCCCCTGGATTCCAGCCTACGCTGGAATGACATCTTTGAATAAGCCGTTTATTTCCATTGCCTAAATAAACTCGTCTTTTAGGGCGGAAATAGCCTGGTTAGTTTTTGATTCAGCCTCCGGCGCTTCTTTTTGAATGCTTTCCAGAGCCTCGGCAACTTTCCGGTTCAGTTCTTGACTCATTACTCCGTAAGCGCCAAGATAAGAGCGCAAACGGCGGTTCAGTCTGAACTTTAGTTTTTCCATGGGCGGCTTTTGCTGGTACTTGCTTATTTCCCCGAGTATCCTTTCCTTATCCCGGGGCAACTGGCCTTCGACCTCAAACAGGAGATTGGACATCTGGTCGGAGATGACATAAGACGAGCAGTTCAGGTTTTCGATGAAGATGGCAATTTCACCGACCAATTCGTCTTCGGAAAGCGGCTCGAATTGGCCCTCCTGCTGTTTCAGAAAAAGCGGGGAGTTTTTGCGGACGACCAGGCTTCTCATCCTGATAAAGTCTGGGTTTATTTCGGAGAGGGCTTTAGCTGAATCCAGGGCATGTATTTCCGACCACTTTCTGCCCCCCAGCCCGGGCATGACATATTCCGATAGAGATATCCCGGATTCGACTACCTTTTTACCGGCGATGATGTGTTGTTCTTGATTTACCCCTTTTTGCACAAACTCCAGTACCTGGTCGTTGCCTGATTCCAGCCCGATATGCAACCTGGAGATGCCGGCCTGGTGCAAATCATTTAGCTCCTGAGGGGTCTTTTTCAAACAGGACTTAGCTCGAGCATAAGAGGTTATTCTTTCCAGAGTCGGGAAGTTTTCTTTCAAGTATTTTAGTACCTGGAGTAATTCCGGAGTTCTCATGATGAGCGTATCGGCATCCTGCAAGAATACTGTCTTGGCTCCGGCAGCAATCCAGTTGGCCACATTGCCCAGGTTTTGTAGCGGCAGTTGCTCGAGGTTTCCGTAGATTTCCGGGTTTCCCTGAATAATGGCTCTGATTAGCTCGTTGCTGACTTTACCAGCTAGGCCGAACTTCCAGGAGGCGGCTTTGATTTCATCGTGCAGAAACCTGGCGACATCGATGTCTGCTTTTATCTCCTCCACCGACCTGTATTCGAATTTCTGGTCTTTGTAGGTGGAGCAGAAAAGGCATCTATTCCAGGGGCAGTTCCGGGTGGCCCTGATGAGTAGAGATTGGTCCTTACCTTCACTAGGTGGTCTGATTGGTCCCATCTCGAAAGAAAATTGGCTGACATTTGCCAGATTCATTCGGTAAGTGAGGTCACTCTGATAAACCATGCGCCTGTTTCCCTTCTTTGGCTAATTATAATATTACGCTGCGCTCAGTTTCTTAGTCCAGACTACCAGTGCTTCAAGTAGCTGATAGATTCTTTTCCGGGTATCCTCATCGGTCAGCCTGCCTCCGGCGTCGACTTTGCTGGCGGCGGTCATGACAAATACCTCCGGTCTATTTAGAGGGTAGCAATTGAGAAAAACAAGAACCTGGCGCAGGTGATACTGTGCCCTTGCGCCTCCCAGCAGACCGGTAGAAGCGCTCATAATGGCGACCGGCTTACCGTCGAATGAGTTATCTCCGTAAGGTCTCGATGCCCAGTCAATGGCGTTCTTAAATATTCCCGGGATAGAATAGTTATGCTCCGGTGTAACCAACAGTATGGCATCGGCAGATTTTATCTTTTGCTTAAAGGCTTTCACCCTATCGGGCATAGCAGCTTCCAAATCCTGGTTGAAAGGAGGGATTCCTTCGAGGTCGAAAATATCGAGTTTGGCACTCGCTGGGACAAGCTCTGACGCCGCGCGCAGCAAGGCTTTGTTATATGAGCCTTTGCGGAGACTCCCCGCAAAACCAAGTATATTTACCTGCTCTCCCATTTTCATTCTCCTTATGGACACATACAAAATGCTTGCTCCTCTGATAAACCATGTGCCGTTTCCTTCCTGTGCTTGCAGATATTCTATTTTCAATTATAGCAATTTTAACGGATTGTTAAAAATGGGCTCAGCAGCCCGATGACCTATCGTGTAGTTGAATAAAGGTCTAAAATATCACAAGATGGCTTATTCTTACACTTCAAAAGACTCGAAGCCTGCTTACGATGTTGCTGGGTTTAAGCCTGTAGGTAGAGTATGTATAGCTTGTGGGTTAAGAATCAACAGATTCGGATACTGTTTTATCCCTACCATCCCTGACATGGGTGTATGTTTTGGTTCGCAAGTCAGAATCACAGCACTGATGTTACGCCCTTTTTTGTCTCCCAGTGACCCCAATAACCATCTCTGGAAACCTACTGCCTGGGGCAAAAGCAAATCATCCAGGTTCCAGTCATCGAAGATGTGAATAAAGACAATGGCCGGTCTCTTACCTGTGGCTTGCTCCTTAGCTTCCCGTAATCTTGCTGATAGAGAACGAGCAGGATGAGGTCGCCGGGTGATAGCTACATCAAAAACTGACAGCGCGTGGTAATTTCCATCACTAGCTCCATTCCACGCTGAAAAGGCTCGGAAACGTGGTCTACTTCCAAGGCGACGAACCGCGCTCTTGTTGAGTCCGTTAGGCGGGATTTGTATTTCTTCTACGCTTGCACTCATACCCTCTTCAATTTCAGTGTTCTCAAAAACCAAGCCGGACTTGAGCCAATGCTGAAATCGATCTCGCAGCTCTCTAGCTTTCCTAATCCCAATATCACATGATAATTCAAATCTTATATACCAACTGCGGTTGAAAAACTGTGTGTCCCTCAAGAAGCAACCAGCCCAGTAATCAAAGACATCAAATGGAACTAAGTAACCTGCTCCCGGAATTTTCGATTTGCAGTGCACCTCAATATCCTTGTCATTCCAAGTCATTAGAATATCTGACTTGTCCTCATTGGGTAGCGGGTTCATAAAGCATGGGACAACTCGTGATGCTCCCGCCTGAACAAACGCCGTTGTAGCCAATAACTGCGCCAACATCCCTCGGCATAATTCATTCCTTCGCAATGAATTGGCTATATGTTTCCCCTCTTTGCCTTGCGGAATAGCACTCCAGAACGATTCGAAGGCGAAAATAGAAGCCGACACCGAAGCCAACTCCCTCAAAGCACGAGACTTTTCAGTTGGCCAATCACTCGGAGATCCTTGGGCTAGCCAATCCTCATACACGGTAAAATAAGGAATCAGTAGCTTGCAATCAGGCTCTCGATGTAAGAGAAATTGTTGGTCTTCTAAGGAATTGTATTGGCGCCAAGCTCGATATTTTTTGACACCGCTTTCCAGCCAGCCATCAACGTCGAGCAAGTTCTTCAGATCGGCGATCGCGGTCCCAATCTTGCTCTTTGGGATGCTCATAGGCCATCCACCGTGCGTAATTAACCAGTCCTTGCGGAACTCAAGAGACGACATACTGACTATCCTTAATCCTAATCGCTTACTTTGATTTTAAATGTGTCCCTCTACCACTAGTGTAGAACATTGGCTTTATGCTGTAAACAATATGACGTATTGTTGAACTGATGGCTCTTGACAAAGACAAGTCGGCTACTTAAAGTGTCAGTGAGCCGGTTGTAGTAGTATTGTTGGCGGTGCCAGAGCTACTAAAGGATAGGAGGTGGCACTTTGGAAATCGAAAGTTTATTGTCCGACCTGATACGGATTCAATCGGTCAATCCACCGGGAGGAGAGACTGAGGTAGCCAGGTATCTCAAGCGTCTTTTTGATGGCTACCATATTCCCAATGAGGTTATCGAATCCGGCCCCGGGCGGGGCAGCTTCCTGGCTTACCTGGGAGATGGCGACCGAAGGCTTTTATATCTGTCTCATAT
>JACPSA010000048.1 GCA_016193545.1 Chloroflexota bacterium | reverse complement strand
TTAAAGGCCTGGCGGAATACAAGCCTGAGATAATCCTAATTCCTGAGGTTAAGCAGCTTCTTCAGTCGATTGTCCGGCTCGAGGGCTGGAGCGACCGGATAGGTAAGTCGAATATCGACCGTATTATCGAGAAGCTGGAGGACAAGGTTTTTGCTGCTTATCTTTCGGCGACGACCCGGATGACGGTCTCGCCGAATGTCGTTCGCGGCGGGGTGAAGACCAATATCGTACCGGATAGCTGTGAGGCAGAGGTAGATATCAGGGTTTTGCCCGGCCAGGACCAGAAATATATCTTTAATCAGCTCGGCCGTATTATCGGTGATGCCGAAATCGAGGTACTCCAGTACCATGCGCCCACATTTTCGACCTCCGACTCTGAATACTATCGGTTGACTACGGATACCATGAAGGAGTTTATCGGTGATGTGCCGATTTTACCCTCTATTTCCTCGGGGGCGACCGATTCCCGGTTTCTCCGTGAGGCAGGTATGCCCTGCTACGGAATATCGATGATGACGCTGAATCTGGACCAGGCTATGAAGCAGTCCGTGCATGGTAAGAATGAGAAAATAGATATCGAGAGCCTGCGGTTGAAATCCGATTTTCTGATAAAGTTAGCCAGGAAGTATCTTGGTAGTTAGTTAGTCAACTGTATCTTTCTTCCTGCCACGGGTCACCGTGATTATGGTATCCGTGTAATTCCCAGAATCCCGGAATATCTTCTTTGGTGAACTGGACGCCCGTCACCCATTTGGCGCTTTTCCAGAAATAAAGCCGGGGGACGATGAGTCTTACCGGATAACCATGTTCCAAAGGCAGTGGTTTATCATTATATTTGAGGGCGAACAGGACATCGCTCTCAAAGAAATCGTCGACAGAAAGATTGGTGGTAAAGCCACCGAAGGCGTGGACGGTGACAAATCTGGCTTCAGGCAGCAGACGGGAAACCTGACGTATGGCATCGGTGCTGACGCCTTCCCAGAGATTGTTCAGTTTCGACCATGTGGTGACGCAGTGGATATCGGAGAACACTTTTACCTGTGGCAGTGCAATGAACTCGGCGTAGCTTAACTGCCGTTGCTTTTCAACAAGGCCGGAGATGGTGAATGTCCAGCGGGAAGCTTCGGTGCGGGGTATCGACCCGTAGTGGAGGACCGGCCATTTCTCAGTAATAATCTGCCCCGGTGGGATTCTATTAGCTCTTTCCGTGTCCGGGCTCTTGATTACCTCTATATTTTTGCCGGAATTATTATCAGGGCTCATCTCCCCTTCCTCTATATATTTGAGGCTAAATCGGTATTACCTGTCCTTGATACCTAATATCTCCCGGGTGTAATCAGGTAAGAAGTTGTCCGGCTGTCGGCTATAGTTCGGCAGGAGCATCGGCGATTTCGGACGCGATTCGGTTAAACCGAGCTTGGCCAGTTGTTTTTGCCACTGGCGCACGTGGTCTAGTGTCAGCGAGCCTGTTTTTGCTTTCTTGGCATACTGGGCGGCAGCTTTACCGGCCCGGCGGCCGAAGACGAATAGGTCCATTGTCGAGTTACCGCCGAGTCTATTCCGGCCATGCACCCCTCCTTCACATTCACCGGCGGCAAAAAATCCGGGTACAGAGGTGCTGCCATCGGGTTTAATCTTAATCCCCCCATTCTGGTAATGCAGAGTAGGATAGACCAGCATCGGTTCCTTGATGATATTGATGTTGAAACGCTGGAACTGGCGGACCATGGCTGGCAGTTCCCGGGCTACAGTTCCGTCGCCTCGTATGATGTCAATCATCGGTGAATCTAACCAGACACCAACTTCCCCTGTAGGTGTGTCGATTCCCCTACCATTCCGGCATTCTCGAATAATGCCGGAAGCCACCACATCCCGTGTTTCTAAGGGATTGATGAACTGCTTCCCATCGATATTAGCCAGTTGCGCGCCGAGAGCACGCACCTTCTCTGTGACCAGTTGTCCCAGAATCTGGTTGGGGTAAGCGGCACCGGTGGGATGATATTGCATAGTATCCATGAAGATAAGCTCGATGCCCGCCCGGTAAGCCAGTACCAGTCCGTCGGCGGTGGCTCCGTAGTGATTGGTGGTGGGGAAACCCTGGGTATGCAGTCGTCCCAGACCCCCTGTTGCCATAATCACGGCTTTAGCCCGTACCAGGTTTATTTCTCTGGTCTCCAGGTTCATTAATATGGCGCCGCCTATTTGACCTTTGTCATCCAGGAGCAGCTCTATCGCCGGTGCGAATTCCAGGTAATTTATGTTTCGGTTCTTAACCTCGTCGCGCAGGACACGCATTATCTCCAGTCCGGTGTAGTCCCGCGCTGCGTGCAGTCTTGCCCGGGACAAACCGCCCAGAGGCAGTTCGCGTATTGTCCCATCCGGTTCTTTGTCCCAGTTGACGCCCAGTGATTCCAGCCACTTAATTACCGAGGGAGCATCTTTGACTAATGCCTCCACCAGTTCGGGCACATTATCGAAGTGGCCACCTCCCATGGTGTCCAGGTAATGAATGGCCGGGGAGTCCTCCGGCCGGTCGGCAGCCTGTGTTCCGGCTTGAGCGCCCACCGTGTTGGCATCGCCCAGGCGCAGTTTGGTGACAATCAGGACATTAGCCCCGTTTTCCTGCGCTAGAAGAGCGGCTGATGCCCCGGCGCCGCCACAGCCGATTATCAGGACATCGACATCGTAATCAATCTTATTCAGGTCGATTTTATCCGGGTCGATGCGGGTGTTCCCCTCCAGTAAATCAGCTAGTTCGTTGGGGGTGCGGTCACCTTTGTTGGGTCCCAGGAGAAGCTCACGCATGCCTTCTTTGATAAAGTCGGGGTGGTATTTATGCAGTAAAGCCGTTTTTTCGTCCTCGGTAAGGCGGGTAAAAACTTCTTTCAACCGCTTCGCCCTGGTAGCTTCGACGTTGCCGATACTTTTTTCCATATGAGCCGGATACATCTTATTTATCTCCTATCTGTTGAGTATGTTCTGTTTCAAGCTTTCGGTAGAGTCGATGCGAAAAATTGTGACAGGCTCACATAGCCAGTCTGTTGTCTTTTCTTCTCTCTGTCAGCAATGACGTTAGCGAAGTTTACCATATCCTTTGCCTGCCGGTAGTTCATGTAGTCGATCATTTTGCCTTCGAATGAGATTGCTCCCAGTCCTTTAGCCTGGGCTTCGTCGAAGGCGGCCACCACTTTTCTAGCGTGTTCAACCTCATCCGGTGCTGTTGAAAATACCCTGTTGACCGGCTCTATCTGTCCCGGGTGGATAAGTAGCTTCCCTTTAAAGCCGAGCTGTAAGTCGAGAGTTGCCTCTTTGACAAGGCCTTCTCGGTCAGTCAGCAGCCCGAAGAATGGGGTATCAATTGCCTGAACGCCTGCCGCCCGACTGCAAACGACCACCTGGGAGCGGGCGTATAGTAGTTCCGTTTGCCCCGTAGTAAGGGAGGCAACACTACGTCCCAGGTCTCCGTAATAGTCGCCGGCGCCGAAGGCAACCGCCGCCGCCCGGCTACTGGCTGAGGCTATCTCATAAGCGTTGACCACACCTTTAGCCGTCTCCGCTATCGGGATTATTTTTATACTACCCGGAGCCAGTCCTCTTTCCTGCTCGAGCTTTCCAAGCATTTTGTCTAGCTCAATGATATCAGACCTGGTCTCGGTCTTGGCCAGGACTATGCCATCCAAATCTTTAGTAACGACCAGGTTTAAGTCCTCATCGGTCAGTTTGGTGGGGAAGGCGTTGACCCGGGCAAAAACACTGGCGCCACCAGCCTTGACTGCCTTGATTGAGTCCCGGACCATGATTCTGGCGGTGGCTTTATCAGGTAGAGGTACAGCATCTTCCAGGTCCAGGATGATGGCGTCGGCAGGCAAGGTGGCTGCTTTGGTAATCATCCTCATGCTGTTGCCAGGAACAAAGAGCACAGACCTCAAAACCATCATTTCCGCTTACCAGCCTTCAGGATTTTGGCTAGAGTGATGGCTATCTGCTGGGGGGTTTCGACAACATACGCCCCTACCTCTTCTAAAGCTTTGACCTTGCTTTCGGCTGTTCCTCTGCCCCGCTCGATGATGGCGCTGGCATGGGAAAACCTCATGCCTGAGGGTAAAGTTCGGCCGGCGATGTAAGCCACCAAGGGTTTGGTAAATCTACCTTCCTTAATTACTTCAGCCGCTTCTTCTTCAGCGACCGTGCCTATTTCACCAAATAAGACCACTGCTCTGGTCTGCTCATCTTGCTCGAATAAAGGTAGTAACTCGGCAAAGCTCAAGCCGACAATCGGTTCAGCGCCGACATGCATTGCCGTGCTGACCCCGATTCCGGTTGAGGTCAAACCCCAGACAACGGTGCTGGTCTGTCCTCCGCTGCGTGACATCACGCCAACAGGCCCAGGCTTGAAAATTTCACGGGCAAAGTCCTCGCTGCCACCCAGCCAGCCCATGGCTGCTTTGTCCGAGCTGAGCAGGCCCAGGGAGCCAGGACCCAGTATGCGTGTCCCCTTTTTGCGGGCTAAAGTAATCATCTCCAGGCTATCATGCAGGGGGACACGTTCTGCGGGAACAACGATAAATTTTATGCCGGCCTCGGTTGCCTCGATAACGGCTTCTTTAACCTGTGGACCGGGGACAAAGGTGACGCTGGCATCTATCTGTCCGTGTTCTTCGATGGCTTCTTTGACGGTGTTATATACCGGCACTCCCCAGACCTCGGTGCCTCCACGTCCCGGAGTTGTGCCGCCCAGAACTTTGGTGCCATAGTCCAGCATAAATCGGGTGCGGGCACTGCCTTCCCGGCCGGTTATTCCCTGAACCATTACTCGTGTGTTTTCATCGATAAGTATCGCCATTTTTCTCTCGTACTATCTCAGCTTGATTTTCTCCCGGTATGCATCCAGACCAAACATATCCAGTTCAATCTTTAAGCCTTGATTACCGTAAGCCTGGCAGTAAAGCTCGCAGGTCAGGTCTTCGATACAACGCCGCCCGGCTTCCTCGGTGCTGGAAATTGTCACCGGTTTACCGTTATCGACTCTGAATAAGCTGGCACCGAAAAGACTGCATGCCTTAACGCAGGCGTAGCTTTCACAACTCTTGCATTTCTCAAAGTCAATCCTGATGATACCGGTTTTGAAGGGGAGTTGATAAACTGTCATTCTATTTGACCTTCTTCTCCGTTCTTCGATAATCCTGGGCCAGTTTCTTCAGGCGCTCGGCGACATAGTCGACTTTGTAGACATAGTCACGCCCGTAAATCTCAATTCGAGCGGGCAGTCCTTTCAGCCCTTCCTCCAGAATTTCCAGAGATTCCGCCTCTTTATTGCCGGCGATTAAGATTATTACCGGGAAGTTCCGCCTGTTTTCCAGTTCTTCCCGCAAAGCCCTGACCAGAGCATGGGCATGGTGCCATTGTTCCTGATTGGCGACTACTGGCCCCATCAACACATAGCCATCGATGTTAGGCTGTGCAAAGATTAGTTTTACCATGCGGTACACTTTGGCGGCGGTCGGGCTGCCGCTGGTGTCGGCATAATCAGCCAGCTTTAACCCCCGGCGTATCAGGGCATCAGCCCCGAGCATGGCTCCGCCCCCACCGATGCCGTGGAAACCGACATAGCCTTCTCCCGGCTCGAAATCGGTTGCCATCTGGACAAAGTAAGCAATGCCACGATAGTCATTTTCCTCCACTTTCCAGGCCAGCCGCTCAAGCTCGGTAGGTGCCCGTCCAATATCACGGGGATACGCCATTTCCAACTCAGGGTACTTAAATGCCGAGGCTTCGTCAATAACGATACGGCAATCGGCGGGATAAATCTGACCTCCTTTAGTCAAGACCAGGGGGTTGATTTCAGCGCTGCGAGCGCTGTATTTTCTGAATACCCGGTATAGCTCAAAGGCTACTTTGCTCAGTGGCTCGACTAAAGATGCCGGGACTTTAAGTTTTGAGACTAATTTCCGGGCATCCTTAACGGATAACCCGCTGAGGATATCGATATTCAGACTGGCTACTTTTTCCGGAGATTTAACTGCAACCTCTTCGATGTCGACGCCACCTTGCGTGCTGAACATCAAGACCGGTCCTTTAACTTTGTAAGAGTCGTTCACAATGATGCCGACATAAAATTCCTGCTCGATACCTAACCTTTCTTCGACCAGGATTTTGGTCACTTTGAAACCTTTAATTTCTTTGCCCAGTAGCTCACGGGCTGCCTTTTCTGCCTCAGCGGCGCTGTCGGCAAATTTGATACCGCCGGCCTTGAAGCGTCCGGTGACCTCAATCTGTGCCTTGATTGCCACAGGCCCGGCTAACTTTTCGGCTATCTTGCGGGCCTCTGCCGGTGTGGCGGCAACACCACCTGCGGGCACAGGTATCCCGCAATCTTTGAGCAACTTCTTCCCTTGATACTCACTAAGTTTGGGCATCACGCTCACCGTCGCCGGTTATTTAACGGGTATAATTTTTTGCTTCAAATGCGAGGTAACGGATAGGCACTCCGTTAGCATTGTTTAACCTTAAAAGTCAAAATATCCATAAGCTCGGTTATATCACTGATTGCTTCAAGATGTGATGACATCTCTAGCGATCTGTCAGTAGCCTCTGGAGATAGGGACACATGAGCGCAGTCCCGGTATTTTTTAGCTATCTCATCTTTATTAAGTGGATTTCTGGGGTCACCTCTGGCGATGTCTACCCGGCGTGAATAGGCCTTGCCATTGCGGAGCCGGATGACAATCTCACCCTTCAGGTCGAGCAGTCCGCTGCCCATTTCGGGAGGATGGACATAGTGTATTTTGGTTATCAACTCTTTTACTGACCTATTTTTTACCTTTTCATCGCTGAATTGCTTTAGTGTCGCCTCGCCATCGATGAGAGCAATGGCGACGCAGTATTCCAGGCTGAACTTACCCTCTAAAGCCGTTACCGGACGGTGGTGAATTAAAATGTCGGGTAGTCCAGAACTGGTCCGGCACTCGATGTCAACGATGTCTCCGGGTTCAATCATCGCCTCCGTTTTCAGTGCCAGGGTGGCATCTATCGCCCAGTGGGTGTAAGCGCATGAAGGGTACGGTTTAAAGGCTAAACCGGAGGCGACGATGTGGAAATCCGTGCCTGTGGACTGGTTTTTCCTGGTTACTGTTGCCTGGGGCTGCCTGCCCAGGACATTGCCGAAGCTTAATGGACCGTCCAGGATATTTCTATCGGCGGTGAAGCCGCTTTGAGCCAGTATTGCCGCCACCACTCCGTTTCTGGCGGCGTTGCCGGCATGGAGAGGCTTGGTCATCGTGCCGAAATTTTGTCTCAGTCCTCCGGCTAAGGAGCTGGCAATACCCAGAGCTATCGCCGTCTTTTCTTCATTCAGCCTCAGCATTTTCGAGATGGCTGCTGCCGCACCCAGGCTGCCTAAGGTCGAGGTAGTGTGCCAGCCGAGGTCATACTGTTGCTGGATACAGGCCAGGGCAATTCTGGCTTCGACTTCAAAGCCGGTGTTATAGGCGAGCAGGATGTCCTTACCTGATAGATGATGTTTCTGGCCGACAGCTAAAATGGCGGGTAAGATGGCTACGGTGGGATGATAGGGAGTCAGGTGGTCAGGGATGAAATAGTCGTCATAGTCCAGAGCGTGTGCCTGTGTGCCATTAGCCCAGGCGGCCTGGTCGACCGATGTCTTGAAACTTCTACCGATAACTCCAGCTTCGGGTTGGCCGGTTTCTCTGACATACTGACTGATTATCTTAGATGAGGATTCCTCAGCACCGGCCAGGGTTACTCCCAGACAATCGAGAATAGCCATTTTGCTGGTATCGATTACCGCTGATGGAAGCTGTTTATATGATATTCCGGTAATAAACTTAACTATCTCTTCGGTGAACATGGCTAGCACTATTAAGTATACCCTGTGCGAGTGGAAGTGCGCAAGGTAGTCTTCTGAGTCTGCCCTGGTTTGGTATTAACCTTACATAAAGTTTAAGGTTTGAGCGGTCAATTGTCCTTATTGTTTTCGGTAGAGGCGGTCGATGTTATTTTACCGAATCTTCGAGAAATCAGATTGACAAAAATCAAGATAGTGTGATAAAAAGGTGTATCATTTAAACTTTGGTAATGCGAAGATGTGTGCTTTAGCATCTATAGTGATTTCTATCCCGGATTCGATTCGGATGGGTGCGGAGTAAGCTAAACAAGGTTGGATAGAAGATGCTTTACGGTTGGGCTGGTGCCGAATTAGAAATCGATTTGTCCCGGGGTAAAATCCAGAAGCGGGCAACAGACCGTAACCTGGTTGAAACCTATCTCGGTGGTAAAGGGACGAACGCCCGAATATTGTGG
The DNA here is from genome assembly GCA_016193545.1 of Chloroflexota bacterium. Lineage (GTDB taxonomy): Bacteria > Chloroflexota > Dehalococcoidia > Dehalococcoidales > UBA2162 > JACPSA01. The sequence continues at coordinate 2,843 of JACPSA010000048.1, read as the reverse complement.
GACAGGGTTCCTCCTCAGGTTGATGCTTTTTCTCCGGATAATTTGCTGATAATTGGTAATGGGGTTCTCACCGGTACCATGGTTCCCAGTGCCAATCATACCTTTATCACCTTTAAGTCCCCGGTGACCGGTCTTCTGGCTTATTCCGCTGTAGGCGGATTTTTCGGAACAGCGTTGAAACATGCCGGCTATGACACGGTAATCATTTCCGGAAAGTCTCCCGTTCCGGTATATCTATGGATAGATGATGACCGGGTAGAGCTGCGTGATGCCAGCCATCTCTGGGGGAAGGCGCCCTTCGAAGCACAAAGACTCATTCGCCAGGAATTGAATGATGACGATGTTGAAATTATGTGTATCGGGCTGGCTGGCGAGAACCGGGTCTATGCGGCGACTATCGAGGAGCGTGCTGGAGCCAGTGCCAGCCGTGCCGGACCCGGCGCCGTCATGGGAGACAAAAAGCTAAAGGCGATAGCGGTTAAAGGGACAAAAGATATTAATGTTGCTGACGGAGCTCGGCTTGTTGAGTTATGTGATTGGGTGCTGGTTCACTCAGCCCCGTCCCGGAGTCAGCGTCTGAACTATTGCGAGTGGGTAACGGCCGGGCTGGTGAACACCAATCTGTGGGCTATCGGTCACTTCAGCGGTAATGTTTCTCCCGAGGTCCAGCGAAAGGTCAGAGAGTTATCGGCGCATATTGATGATTATGCCCGCAAGTTCAAGACCAGGGATGTGGCTTGCTATAACTGCCCGGTGCGGTGCAAATCAGTCTATCCTTCTTCGGTTGATGACAATTCCATAATACTGAAGTGCCAGCACTCAAATGTGGCTATGATTATGTCACAGGTAATTGATTTCGACTATGGTATGAAATTTTTTAGTTTGTGTCTGAAGTATGGACTGGACGACGTTTCACTGGGTAACTACATCGGATTCGCCATTGACCTTTATCAGCGTGGTATTCTAACTAAAGAGGATACCGATGGTCTGGAGCTTGAGTGGGGAAAGCCTGAAGTGGTCTTCGCCCTTATTGAGAAGATTGCTCGTCGGGAAGGAATCGGCGATATACTGGCCAACGGTGTTTACCGGGCTGCCCGTCAGATTGGCAGGGGGGCTGAGAACTACACTTACGATGTGAAAAAGCTGGAGCCTCTCCCCTACGATGTCTCGGGGCGCCCCAATGTTGCCTTGCCTATTGCTACTATTGATAAAGCTGACCGTACCAGGGGGTGCAGCGGGACAATAGACCAGGTCTGGAAGCAACCCAGGGCGGAGCGTGAGGCATACATCAAAGCCGGTTATTTCCAGTATCCTAAGGAATTTGAAAAATACTTTCTGGCTGATTTTGACCATTCCGGGGTTGATTATGAAGGTTTGTGTCAGTTTAATGTTTATAATGAGGAGATTCTTGCCCTGACCGATATGACCGGACTATGCTTTTTCCTGACTAATTTCGGGGGGTACCCGCCTTTCAGTAATCGGCCTTTGTTGGCTGATTTAATCTCGGCAGCTACCGGACTGGATATTGATGAGGACGAACTCACCAAAATGGCGAGAAGAGTAATGAATTTGGTCAGGGCGTATAATGTCAGGGAAGGTATCAGCCGAAAAGACGATAATATGCCGAAGATATTCTTCCAGAAGTCCCGTTTACCGCCATACCAGCAGTTTGACGAAACCCTGTTCAACAAGTGGCTTGACCGCTATTACGAGATAAAGAAGTGGGATAAGAATGGAATTCCGACCGCAGAGATACTAGAGGAAGTGGGACTGGATGAGGTCAGAAAGGAGTTGGAAGCAAGGGGATTGTTAGCGATGCCGCGTGCCTCAGTATCGGTGTAGCCTGGCAAATTTTAGATGACGATAAAGTACTACTGGGAGCGTTAATGAAATGCAGGTTGATGGTCTGTCTTTTAGAAATCGAAATCAAAAAGTTTATTTCGTAGGACAATAAAAGAAAGAAATATTAAATAAGGGAGGAAGAGAAGAGATGAAAAAGAGAATTGTCTGGATGGTGGTGAGTTGTCTAATGGTGCTATCGCTGCTGCTGGCAGCCTGTGCTCCAGCGGTACCGACAACGCCGACGGTACCGACAACGCCGACGGTACCGACAACACCAACAGCACCGACAACACCAACGGCACCAACCGCACCGGCGACACCAGAGGTTGAAAAGCCAAAGTATGGCGGGGTGTTTACTTTTTCGGTAACCGCAGAGCCGCGTAATTATGATGATGTCTACACGGGGCGGCCCAGTAGCTTCGCTATGCAGCAAACTAATCAGATGCTGATGATAGGCAACTGGGCAATGGGGCCAGCTGGTACCGGCGAAGCGACCTTTTGGACTTATATTGGACCTAAGGCGTTTCAGGTTGGCGAGATAGCTGAGAACTGGGAACTAGTTGGTAACGATACTGTCATCTTCCGAATTCGTAAAGGGATTTACTGGGCAGTCCACCCGGCCAACTCGATGAGCAAGATGACTGGCGGGAGAGAGTTAACCGCCGAGGATGTGGTCTTTAGCCTGAAGCGAGTCTTTGATATGCTGCCTGATTTTCGGGAGCCCAAGTCTTATGCTGCTTACAGCAGATTGACAAAGGAGGAGCATCCGGTATCAATAGAGGCGCCGGATAAGAGGACAGTGGTGGTCAAGGGGAAGCCAGGGTACTTCGGCTCTACGTTCTATTATGTTGCCAATATGCAAAGCATCACTGCTCCGGAAGTACTCAAGGCCGGCAAGAATTTCGAGGACCCGAAAAATTATGTTAGCAGTGGACCCTTCATCCTGACCGACTTTGTTCCCGGGGCAAGCCTTACCTTCGTCAAGAATCCTAACTACTGGA
>JACPSA010000036.1 GCA_016193545.1 Chloroflexota bacterium | reverse complement strand
TCAGCCGCTGGTTTTATCCCCCTGTATCTGGTGGACAGGCACAGTATTGCCCCGGCCTACGCGGCCATGTTGCTGGGGGTGATTAGAGCTGGAGGGGTACTTGGCAGTCTGATTGGTGGCTGGCTGTCGGATAAGTGGGGGAGAAGAAACGCTATTTTCTTAACATTGATAGTTACCGGTCCGATTTTATATACGCTCACCAGATTACCCTTTAATGCAGCACTCATGGTGGTTTTCGTCCTTTTTGGTGTTTTTATGCAAATGAAACAGTCGACAATTCAGCCATTCTTGATGGATAATACCCCGCCGCAGCTTAGAGGAATCGTGTTCGGTCTCTATTTTGGGCTGAGCATGGAGGGGGCGAGCCTGCTGCAACCGGTTACCGGCTACTATATGGATATTTTCGGTATCGTTAGCGTATTTAATGTTATTGCTTTAATCAGCGTTGGCCTGTCACTAACGGCACTGGTTGTGCTAAAAAAGCCTCGATTGCGCCGATAGCAGGCGCAACTACTTCTATTGCTTTTCCAAGAATTTGTACATATCTTCGTAGGCTTTGCCGAAATCAGGGTCGCCTTTTTCCATTCCTTCTTTTATGGCGCTCATCCTTGCGACAAATTCCTGCCGGTCCTTGCTTTTGATGATGCCAGCCCATTTGGTCACGTTTTTCCGGAAAAGCTCCTCGATTTCGGTCAGTTTGGGCAGGTTCATCTGGATGGAGGCGTAGAGTCCCGGGTCTTCCGAGATGACGCTTTCGGTCAGTGTCAGCAGGAATCGGTAAGTGCTGCCGCTGATTGCTTTCAACTGCTTTAGCTTACCCAGGCTCAGTAATGTATCGGCGGAGGCGATAGCGATAAAGTGGGAAAGTCCGAGAATAACAGCCATCATTTCATCGTGTTCCTGGGGAGTCATCAGGGTAACTCTGGCTTCCCGCGTTTCCAGGTACTGCTTGATTTTTTGGGCTAGTTCTGTTTCCGGACCGTTGGTCGGTGTCAGCACAAAGTTTCGATTTATGATGTCCTTAGCGCCCGGGCCGAATACCGGGTGAACGCCCAGCACTAAAGTGTTTTTAAGATACTTGTGCATTATTGTTACCGGCATTACCTTGATTGAGGTGATATCAAGGACGAGTTGCTCATTATGTATCTGTGGCTGGAGCTGCTTTACCACCTCTTCGAAGTTGTCTATTGGCACTGAGATTAAGACAACGTCAGCACCTTTTACCGCGGACGAAAGGTCAGGGGCTACCTCGACGCCCAGTTGCTGCCTGGCTTCGAGCAGCCTTTCCCGGTTGCGGCCGGTGATTACCACTTCCTTGCCGTCTTTCAATAAGAAGCTGGCAAACCATCGCCCCATCTTGCCTGAACCGCCGATGATAGCTACTTTCATTCCTTTATCCTGATTGGTTGGGACTATTTTAACCTCATTCTCCAGTTTTTACCAGTGGACCCCATCTCCCTGTGTCCCCCTTCCCCCATTTTTCCTCTGTCATTGCGAGCCCTTCCGCAGGAAGAGGCGTGGCAATCCGTGTGGGGAAGGGAAAATAAAAGAGGGGCTTACGCCCCTCTTAAACACCCTGTTTCAAATCCATTGGTAGCGCCAGTTGTTCAATATCTAAAGCTTTAAGAACAGTCTTTGCATTTGTCTGATTCGCTCGAATCTCCGCTTGCAAATCGGCACGCGTACACCTTTTAGGCTTCGTGTAATCGAGAGCCTACCTTTCGGGTCAGGACTGCTAATAATGCTCTGCTAATAATGGTTCGCTACCAGGCTTTTCGGGCGACCCAGATACCTATCACTAGAATCCATAGGGTAGTCAACAGCGAGAGAGCCATGAAAATGAGATTGAGAGTGCTTGAGATTCCAGCGAAGGCTTGGGGAAGGCCTACGGCGACCACAGTAGCAATGCCCAGAACTATTACCACCCACCCCAGCCATCTGGGATAAACAGTGCTGAGAACCATGCCAATTCCCAGGAAAATGAGGGCTAGCCAGACCACGATTATAGTCATGGAGAAAGTTGCCAAGCCAGCAGCCGAGAGCGCTGCGGCAACGCTATATGCTGTTGCCTGGCCAGCAGCCGGTGCTGTCATCCAGTTGGCGGCCGCACCTGCTGTCGCCATGTGCAGGGCGAGGCTGACGGTCCACATGGCAGTCCCAACCACAGTACCGTAGAAGCCCAGACGTGCCCAGGCGGCGCCGCCGGCGGAGATAGAACGGTAGACTCCCGCTGTGCCAATCATCACCGCCCAGGTGCCAACAGCTATGAGCAGGGCACTAACCTGACTAAGGGCTTCCTGTCCCCCCATTTTTTTCAGCATCTCCTGCACATTGCTGGGGTCGGCAGCACGCGGGAGCAAGATGTTGAAAATCACCAGCAGAATAGCCCCGATGATAAACCCGGCACTGCCCAGTTTCTGAAGAGCGTCCCCCTTAACGATACCTTGTTGCTGTGCCATATTTTCCTCCTTTCTCCTTGAGAATACCTCCAATTATAATGCTTAATTGCCAATTGTCAAGGGTTGGGAGAAAATGGTCGCCATTTACTCCAAGTCCTTCACTAATTCCTCAGCGGAATCAAAAACCTTAACACGTCCAGTCTTGATATCCTCGTCAGCTTCTTGCTCACCTTCCTGCCATTTTTTAGTCCAGAAATAAGCCTGACTCTTGTCCACCAGTCTCTTCGGCACCAACACTGCCTTCTCATCTATTACTTCAATTTCCACCAGGTCGCCCTCTTCGATACCCAGGCTTTTACGTACAGGCGCTGGCAGGGTAATCTGTCCGTGTCTTGTCACCTTACTGTAAGTTGGCACCTTCCTCACCTCCTGAGGTCGTTCCAGTGTCTCATCATGCTGTCCAATATTGCGCAGAATGATTGTATCACTCTCAAGCTGAAAGGTCATCCTGAGAGACCTGCTTACCCTTGCTTCCCAGATATGTTCAGTTCCCTTAATCTTTTTAACCCTGAGAGCGGGATACCTCATATCCTTTATCAGGTTATCT
>JACPSA010000073.1 GCA_016193545.1 Chloroflexota bacterium | reverse complement strand
GGTTGTTTATCAACTAAGAGAAAACACGATCTTTTCCACGTGTCATGTTGACTTCCCCTTGATGGCAGATTAAAATCGCCATATGGCGCAGTCAAAAATCACCGGCATAGCTTTAACACTGACCTTGCTGCTGGGCTTGCTCAACTTAATCCCCAGCCCGGCAGCAGCTACCCCTGACGAAGTCAAATGGTCCAGGGTTAATATCCCCGCTGAAGGTGAACCGGGCAACTGGCTACTGGCCAGTGGCTCAGACGTCCAGCACCTGACGATGACGGCTGACGGCACACTCTACGCTTACGCCAATCCCACTGGGACAAGCTACACGCTATTCAAATCCACAGATGCCGGCCATAGCTGGGCGGCTACCGGCAAGGTTACCGATGCCATAGTGGACATCGCCACTGCCCCTGGTGATGCCAGTGTTATTTACTATGCCACCACCGCCAATGTCTACAAATCGGCTGATGCCGGCAAGAGTTTCAGCCTGCTACCACTGAACCCGGGGGGAGCCGGCAGTAACAATGTGCAAATCACCGCCATCGATGTTACCCGGGTAGACAACAATAATACTATCGCTGTCGCTACCAGAGACACCGATGCGGCCCAATACGGCGGTATCTACCTTCTGGATGAGAACAAACCATTCAGCGGCTGGCTCAGCACCAACCTTGGTAACTACGATGCCTATGCCATCGCCTTCTCGCCCAACTTTCCCGCTGACCACCAGCTCGTAGCCGTAGTTACTGATGAGGTAGATACCTCTGTCACCACCAGGATTAGCGACAAAAACTGGGGTACAACCATCGGTAACGCTAGAATCACAGCTTTAGTACCAATATCAGCTACTATCGCCTTTCCTGATGACTATGACGCCCCCATTGAAGACTACGCTCTGTTTGTGGGACTGGCTACCGGCAGTAACAATGGTGATGTCTATATGGTTAATGGAATGCGGGCGCCGGGCAGCTCCGCCGCCACCGACCTTAACATTGGGGCTATCTACAACCTGAGCAACATCGATGTCACCGGACTGGCGGTTAGCGGCAATACCACCAGAGCCAGCCTGCTGGCGGGTAGCGCCAGCAGCACCCAGGTCTATATTAGTAAAGATAGCGGCACCAGCTGGACAAGAAGCCGTCAAAAGCCAACGGGACAGTCTAAAACCTGGCTGCTTATGGCGCCTGACTTTATCACCAACCGCCGGGCTTATGCTGCCACCAGCGGCACCGAGAGCGCCTTTTCCTACACTATGGATGGCGGGGTAACCTGGAAGCAAACCAGCTTAATCGATACCAAGATTAGTCCGAATGGCATTATCGACCTGGCAGTATCCCCCAATTATAGCCAGGATAGCACCTTATTCATGCTCACTTTTGACGCCGAGCATATCGAGCACAGCCTGTGGCGGAGCCTGAATGATGGTACAAAATGGGAAAGAATACTCACCAGCACCCTGGCCAGCGCCAGTAGCCTCAATATGGTCGGGCTTTCACTACAATACGGTAGTGGCAGTCAATTAGTTTTCTTGTCCGGGAATAGCGGCAGCACGCCGTTTATATGGCAATCAACAGATAAAGGACAAACCTTCACCCGCCTGAGTGCCCCGTTACCCGTTGATATCTGGACAGTAGTTAATGACAATACCCTGTTTTTGGGCATCTACGATGGCAGTAACGGATTGGTCTATCGCACTAATAATGGCGGCTTATCTTATTCTACAAACACAACGGTGGGCAATCAACCATTACAGTCTATCGCCATCTCACCCGGCTATGGGCAAGACCGGACTCTGCTGGTAGGTAACACCAACGGCTGGGTCTACTGGTCTAAAGATGACGGTAGCTCATTTGAGCGTCTCGGCCAGCAGCTACCGCCTTCTCCGGCCACGCCAGGTAACATAACCGTTGCCTTCGACCCCAGATTCAGTAGTAATAAGACCGTCTATGCCGCCAGCGCTGTTCAAACAACCACTGCCAGTAAAGAGCGCATCTACCGCTTCATTATCGGCAAGAGTAATACCTGGGAAAGTGTAGATAGCACACTGCCCATTGGCAGCATGCTTAGCCAACTTATGGTTTCAGACAACGAGACACTGTATACCACCAACTCACAACCGGTAGATACCGTGAACAAGAAAGGAGGCTTGGAGCGCTCGCTTAACCCGATATATCCCCTGGGGCCAACCTTTGAAACCGTAACCCGTGGGCTTGACGATGGTGCTACCCTATCCGGACTGTGGCTACGGAGCAACCAACTATGGTCGATTGATACCCAGAATACCAGGGTAATGACTTATAATGATAGCCTAGCCCGGCCAGTTGCCCTCACCTCGCCACTCAACGAAGCGCAGGGTACCGGCACCGGAAACATCATCCTCAACTGGGAGACATTAAAGGGAGCCACTAAGTATAAATGGCAACTCAGCTATGATACCAATTTCTCGGCGGTACCTGCCCAATTCGAGGGCGAGACCACGGGAAGTTCAGCCCGGTTACCGGCCCTTGAGACGGCCACCATCTATCACTGGCGGGTGAGGGCCACTGAACCAGTACTCAGCCCGTGGTCAGACAAACGGTCATTTACTACCAGTCTGGGCACTATCGGTACTGCCGTCACTGCCCCCGAACTCTACAGCCCCGAAGCCGGAGCCAGGGGAGTAGCATTAAAACCGATATTTCAGTGGAGCGCAATTGCCGGGGCAGAGAGCTACGAACTACTGGTGTCTACTGATGCTTCTTTTTCTAATCCTACCATCCTGAAAATCGGCAATTATGCCCTGCCGGCTACTGCATGGCAAAGCACTACCGGTCTGGACTATGGTACTACCTACTACTGGAAAGTGAGAGCCAGTGGCTCGAACAGTTCCAGTGCCTGGAGCGCAGTTGGCGCTTTCACCACCGAGTCGACAGCGGCTCCGCCGTCTCCACCGTCAGAGCCACCGTCACCGGCGCCGTTACTCCAACCTTCAGCACCACCCCCACCACCGCCACCGGCACAACTCCCTGCACAACCAATCTTCCCCGAGTGGACAATATTTATGGTCGCCGCACTGCTTTTTACAATAGTAATACTGCTGATTACCCTGCTGTTACTGGTAGCCGGAATGAGACGGTCCTAACCCAGTAGTCTTGACCTTCTCACTTAATAGCATGTATATTTGTTACAGTTTTATCTGAAGGAAGCACCATTTCGTGGCTAAGAGAATCAAGCTCCCCGGAATATTTTGGGGTTGGTTCACAGTTCTGGGTGGCGGCTTTATATCACTGTGGGGACAAGGATACTCTTTCTCCGGGTTTTCGGCGCTGTTCAAACCCATAGCTTCAGAACTGGGCTTTAGTCGAGCAGTGGCATCTGTTCCTTCTGCCATTGCCAGGCTTGAGGGGGGAATTGAGGGGCCCGTAACAGGATGGGCTAGCGATAAATTTGGCCCGAGGTGGATAGTCCTTGCAGGAGTCTTGCTTATCAGTTTAGGGCTGATACTGATGTATTTCATCGACTCACTCTGGGCTTTTTATATCGTCTGGGGCATTATCCTGGGGACAGGAATCAATGTCGGCACAGGCACACCGATAAATAAAGCGATAGCCGACTGGTTCGTTAAAAAGAGGGGATTAGCCCTGAGCATTAAAATGGCACTCCAAGGGCTTGGTGGAGTGCTGGTTCTACCCCTGATTGCTTGGCTTATCTCCACGCAGGGTTGGCGAATGACCTGCCTTATCGGTGGACTGGTCATGCTGGTGATTGGTTTGCCTCTTGCCTGGTTCTCGGTAAAACAACACCGCCCGGAGCACTACGGGTTGCTCCCTGACGGTGCTATAGCCAAGGAAGAGGCTGTAAAGATAGATAACATGATAAACAGGGGGGTAGAATATGCTGCCGAGGTTGAGGAGATGGAGTTCACCCTCCGTCAGGCAATAAGAACACCCGCCTACTGGCTGCTAATTGTCGCCTTCAGTTTCCATGCGCCAGCGGGGTCGCCTCTTAACATACACCTTATACCCTTCCTAACAGATACAGGGATTGAGCCGCTTAAGGCTGCCGGTATGATGACGATTGTGTATGCAGCCAGTATCCCGGCAAGGATAGTCGCTGGCTTTCTGGCCGACCGTGTGCGAAAAAATCGCTTGCGCTTTCTATTGGCAGCGATACTTCTTCTGCAGTCTGCCGGATTTTTTATCTTCCTGTCAAACCAAACCACCGCCAATGTTTACGTCTGGTTTGTCCTTCACGGTTTTGGACTAGGAGCTTCAATAGGTTTGACGTCGCCAATAAGGGCGCGCTACTTTGGACGAAAGGCATTCGGTTCCATTAACGGCTTTGCCTCATTATTTATGACACCAGTGGGAATGGCCGCTCCTCTACTTAATCTTGGTTGTTTGTTAACCTCACCCCCTTAGTCCCCCTCTCCTTTTTAGGAGAGGGGGAAGGTATTTTAGAGAGGGGGCATTGCCCCCTCTCTGTTCTCACTCCCCCTTCCCTCAATAAGGGAAGGGGCCGGGGGATAGGTTAATAACTGCCTCAGAGACTGAGACATCTCCTTCACTAAAACGCTATCCCAACCAAGAATGAGTAAAAAGGACTTGGGTGTTGACAGGTAAGTTCGCCTCAGCAATAGAAAAGGCGATTATCCCATTAAGACAAATAAATATATATCCCCTTCTCTCAAAACGAGACGAACGTCTGCTCTTCCAGCAACACATCGGTCACAAACATACGAAACGGCACATGAGTTATCATCAATGGCAACTTGGTCTCTTTAGCAATAGACGAACCGCTGGCACCAGCCGGCGTGAAGGTGGCTATCTCACCGGGTCTGATAACTTCCTTAGTAGTGTCAGTTCCGGAGGGCAGTTCCTCAAATCGAGTGATGTCCGTTACCCCAATCAGGGCCGGATTGCCAATATGGACTGGCGTCCCATGTGCCAGAGGATATCTAGCCGAGACCAGAATAGATTTTATCGCCTCGTACGAATTTTTGAATATGCGGCAGGAGCATATCATCGGACCCTTAAAGGGACCGACCGGGTGGGTCTGGAGATTGGTGAGATGACCGCCGGGAAAACGGTATTGAATGTTAGCCGCTTTCAAGAACGGGTCTACTGATATACTGCATCCAATCAGAAAGCCAACCAGGTCATCCCGCCAATACCCGGTAATATCATAAGGCTCATCTACAAGCTCACCGTGCTTCCAGACACGGTACTGGGGTAAATCGGTACGTAAGTCAGCGCCGGGAGCCGCCAGTTTCGGTTCTGGGTCTCCGGGTTCGGTAACATCGATTAACGGAAAGGGCCGTGGATTACGCAAACAGAAGATAAGAAAATCAAGGGCGACATCCCTGGGGACAATAACCAGATTCGCCAGAGCATAACCAACACAGATATCCTGTACTGACTCTGTCCACTCACCCTTTCTGACCAGGTCCCTGAAATCCCTGGGGTGCATCTTCGCCAGCTCATCTTTAGTATAGCTTGCCATACTTTCTCCTTCTAGCGAATTGCGCCGTATCCTGTACCCCAAACCGCCAGCCCACACCAATGGCATCGGCAAAATCGGTTAAGAAGAGATGACCTAGTAACTAAGCAGAAAAACCTGAGTACTGATAGGCAAACCTGCCTTGGTCAAAGATAATTTAGACTGAGGAGTGATTTCCTTTACCCCCATCTCCCCGAGGAACTTATCCACTGGCTCCAGTTCTCGCTTCAGCGCCTCGGTCCGGTAGTGCATCGGAACCACCACCTTTGGCTCAAGCTGCCGGACTACCTCAGCCGCCGTGCGAGCATTGATGGTGGATACCCCACCCACCGGCAGTAGCAGCATATCTACATTGGCCAGCGCCTCTTTTTGCCCGGCAGTAAGCGCATGCCCCAGGTCACCAAGGTGACATATCGATACTCCGTCTACCTCAATAAGATAGGCAGTGTTCTTCCCTCTTTTGGCACCCATCTCTTCATCATGAAAGGTCGCTACCCCGGTAATCAGGACACCGCTGGTTTCATATTCACCTGGTCCAGCTATCAGCTTCGGTTCACCGGCCACGCCCTGAGCATAAGCATGACCCAGATGCTGATGACTAACGGTCACAATGCGAGCCGCAGGCTTACCTAATGAGTAGCCCAAATCAGGCGAATAAGGGTCAGTGATAACAGTGGCCTGAGCACCTTTAATTCTAAAGCAGGAATGACCTAACCAGGTAATTTCCATTTTCTCAATACGGCATGGTTAAAATTTTAACACTTTTAACCTCGGGGAATAACCTAAACAACCAGAATCCGTTTGTCATAAATATAGCATGGCTAACTTTACCGGTCAACGCCTTTCCCTGATTATAGTTCTGTTTGCTTATGGTTGGTAGCTCATTTATAATACCTTTCACATTAAAGGAGATAGGAATGAGTAAGCCCAAAATCCATATCTTCATTTATCTTTCTGGAGGTTTTGCTCTTATTGCAATTGGCATAGGCATAGTTTATTATTTCTCTTTCTTTATCGGCTTAGGGTGTATTTTGTTAGGTTCAGCAGTTATTATAGCCTCGTTTTTCACTACTTTTGCTCAATATTGTGCGATTGGTGGTGTTGCTTCTCTAATTCTCGGTGCTCTTGTGCTCGCTGTGCAAAAATTGTTGCAATGATAATTGATTCAACAATAATCGCAGCAATAAGAAGACTAATCACCATTTAACTCACCT
>JACPSA010000072.1 GCA_016193545.1 Chloroflexota bacterium | reverse complement strand
TTCCTACTGCTACTAAAACTTCAATTAGAGTGAAGCCCATTTGCTGCCGCAGCAATAAAAACTTTGCCTTTTTCAACCAACTCATAGGAAACCTGATTCGAGTGTTACCCGCCCTAGTCCTCATCCTATGTCCACATGGATATAGTCCTATATAGAACAATCCCTAGTGATGTTACACTACACCAGTACCCCTGTCAATCATGCGAAAGAGTGATTTGGGGAGTTGAGGCGAGACCCTTGAAGGTAACCCTCTTCGGGGAGAGTGAGGTAAGATGGAAAAAGTAGACACCAAAGGAGTCTCTCCCATATGGCGTCGTGTTTCGTAAGCGTTTGCCGGCAGTTTCGAGAAAGCGGGTGACGGTGAGAAACCGCAATTACGCCATCGTCTCAGAGACTTCTGCCTCCGACAATACGATTGATGAGCGCCATATCGAGATTGTTGCGCACCCAGTACGCCAGTTTATCATATTCTTCCTCTTTTGACCGAACATCGCCAGCTAAGTTTAGCCTGACGCCCTTCTTGTCAGCGATTTGGCGTAGGATGGCGCGGCGCAGGTCTTGATTGTGGAAAATGCCGTGGACGTAAGTGCCAAGCACCTCCCCATCCGCATTGGTGCAGCCATCAACATCCCGGCAAATCGTCCGCGAACGTTCCTCAATGACCAGTGGCGCGGCCGTGTTTTCCACGGCAGTCTGGCCCATATGTATCTCATAACCGGTAAAGGCGAGTCCGCAAGCCTCACGCAGGAGACCGCTACTGCCTTGCACGTATCCCTTCACCTGATGCGTGGACTTGACGGGGAGGAAACTAGTGGTGACCGGCAGCAGTCCCAGACCTGCCACCTTGGTCTCTGAGCTCTCAATATGGTTGGGGTCCAAAATGAATTCCCCCAGCATCTGATAGCCACCGCAGATGCCGATAACCGGGACCCCTTTCGAGGCAAATGTGACCACATCGCCGGCGATACCGGTTTGCTTCAAGTAGGCAAGGTCCGCCACCGTGCTTTTCGTGCCCGGCAAGATAATCAAATCGGGATTACCGAGGTCATTCCTGCTCCTGACATACCGCAACCGCACCTCGTGTTCCTGCTCCAGAGGGTCGAAGTCGTCGAAATTAGACATGTGCGGCAGCAGAATAACAGCTATGTCAAGCAGAGAGGATTCTGTCCTATTGGGACGCGTCTTCCATTCCAGCGGCACTGAGTCTTCTTCGGCAATCCGAATATCATGGTAGTAGGGGACGACTCCCGCCACCGGTATTCCCGTCTTCTCTTCCAGCCATTTCAAACCGGGGGTCAGCAAAGAAACGTCCCCGCGGAACTTATTCATTACCATCGCCTTCACCAGCGACCGCTCGGCAGGCTGGAGAAGCTCAAGGGTGCCAACGAGTGAAGCAAAGGCACCACCACGGTCGATATCGGTAACAAGCAAGACGGGAGACCGGGCATAAAGCGCCACCTCCATGTTAACAATATCCTTGTCCCTCAGGTTGATTTCGGCCGGGCTCCCTGCGCCCTCGATAATAACCAGCTCGTATCCAGAAAGTAGCCTATCGAGAGATTCAGTGACCACCCCCCACAGGTGTTTTTTCAACGAGTAGTATTCCCGGGCCGACTGCGTCTTTAGCGCTTTCCCTCTAACAACGACCTGTGAGCGATTGTCGGCTTCAGGCTTGAGCAGGATGGGGTTCATATCCACGGTCGGCTCGATACAAGCCGCTTCCGCCTGCACCACCTGAGCGCGCCCCATCTCACCACCGTCCCGTGTCACGAAGGAGTTCAGCGACATATTTTGCGCCTTGAACGGGGCCACGTCCCAGCCATCCTGCCTCATGATACGGCAGAGGGCAGCAACGAGGATGCTCTTGCCCACGTTCGAGGCAGTCCCCTGCACCATCAAGGTCTTAGCTGACATAGCGGCGCACCTCGGGTAGATTTATCGCAGCGATCAAGGTCTCGCACTCCGTCATGGTACGCGGCGCCAGACGAATGTAGTTTGGCAGGCCAAAAGAAGAACAATCACGAACCAGAATACCTTTCTGGAGTAAAGTCTGCCTCAGTCCCGATGCATTCTTGACTTTGACCACAAAGAAATTAGCCGCTGACGGCAACGGAGAGCAACCAATACGTTGCAATTCCTGCACTAGAAATTCCTTAGACTCTCTGAGCTTCACTGCGCATGCCTCAACGTAACCCTCCGCATTGAGTGCGGCAATGCCTGCCGCCTGCGCGACCGAACTCACATTCCACGGTGGTCTTACCCGTTTCAGCACAGTTATTACTGCCTCAGCAGCGACAGCATAGCCCAGACGTAAACCGGCCAGGGCATAATCCTTGGTCATCGACCTCAGAATAATCAGGTTACCCTCTCTTATCAAGTCAAGGGATGACCAGGTGTTCTCTGTAAAGGCAATGTAAGCCTCATCCAATATGACCAGGCGGTCTTCGGCAACGGACAAAATCTCTTTTATCTCTGCCCGGGAAAGATATTGTCCGGTGGGATTATTGGGATTACAGAGAAAAAGGACCCTTGGCAGTTGCTTCCTGATTAGCTCCGCTATTGCGGCGACGTTCAGCCGAAAACCTGACTCCGCCGAGACCAGCGGCTGCTTCACATTGGCATCAACCAGCTGACAAGCGATTTCATAATCACCGTAGGTATGCGGAGGAACGATAACCACATCCCCGGCTTCAAGATAGGTAGTGACGGCCAGTCTGATAAGTTCCGTAGAACCGCTACCGATTATCAGGTTATCAGGAGGGATATTTAGTTTCCTCGCTAGTGTTTGCGTCAATTCTGTGGACTCGGAGTCAGGATAGCGGTCAATGGGGACCTGACACACTGCCTCCTTAATACCCGGCGGTGCGCCAAAGGGGTTAGTGCTGACGCTAAAGTCCAGTACGTTTTCCGGTGAAACACCGGCTTTCCGGATCTCGGCATAGTTAATACCGCCATGAATCGCGGGCATAAGTCTGGCTATGTTTGGGTTAGGTCGCAACACGATATATCACCTCAACCGACACCAACAGCAGTGCCCAGATGAAAGCCGCCATTGTTACTAGATGTACCGAACCATCCACAGTATCTATCGTCAGAGGATTATGACTGTCCCCCAATTCATAGTAGCCTACTTTTTCCAGATGCACTCCCAGAGCACCGGCGATGGCACCCATCGCCCAACCCGCATTAGGACTCTCCGTTTTTCTCCGGTCGCGGAGCATAATATGCCAGGCGCCGGAGGCGTTCTGTTTCTCTTCAGGTGGAAAAGAATCAAAAAGACGGGAATGGTAAAGAGACCAACGGTGACCAGGACTATTCCCATGCCGAGAAAAAACTGGGGCAAGTGAGCTTGGCCATTACCACCTCTCACCAAGAATGATACCACTTTCCCCATCCACACGACGGGATGGATGGCACGCGGTGGCTCCCCGATGGTCAGGTCGAGAGCCACCGCCAAAACTAATATAAGTAGAATCTCCATCCCTCTCTCTTACGCTCGCAGTAGCGAGCTACTACTTTCCCGAACCTGCCAGGCAAAAGTTCACCAGACGGGACGCCATAAACGGTAGTCCTCCCAGGTGAAGATGAATGTAGGAGGCCAGTAGGTTCCCCTGCTGAAATCCCTCCGTACGTTCAGTTTTTTCGATGACTTTATACGCCGCCGGCGCATCTGCGGTGCCTTGCAATACCGACCAGTGGAACTCATGCCCGTGCGCTATCTCCCCCTGTCTCAATAGTGGCCCGTCAGCCAGAGCCTGGATAGTACGGTAACCAAGACTGAGGCGCGGGGTATCGATGCGAGACGAAATCGGAATGGCGCCTACCATCGGATACTCGTTTCCCTCCAGGTCCCGGATGCTTCTGCCCAGATACATCAGTCCGCCACACTCCGCATAAATGGGCATTCCTCGTCGGGCCGCGGAACTCATCGCCTGTCTCATGGATTTATTACCAGTCAGGTCCGCTGCGTACATTTCAGGAAAGCCGCCACCAATATAGACACCAGAGACACCCGGAGGCAACTGCGTATCCTGCAAAGGGCTGAACGGTATTAGTTCCGCGCCCCATGCCTCCAGAAGGTCGAGGCTATCCTGATAGTAAAAACTAAAGGCCTTGTCTTTTGCCACGGCAATGCTGACCACCGGAGGCTTATTGACTGGTGGGAATAGTGCCGGCTTCACCGCGGGAACCATTGCTTGCTCTGCCAGGCGTAGTATCTCCGGAATATTGAAGGTAGCTTCGCATTGCGCGATGAGTTGGCCTAGGAACTCTTCGCTCGCCGGGTTTTCCACGGTAGGAATCAAGCCCAGATGACGCTCCGGAAGAGACAAGTTGTCACGTCGCGGCAGGTAACCCATTACCTTGATTCCTGTGTAGTGTTCGATAGCCTCCTGACATAATTTCAAGTGCCCATCACTGCCGATACCGTTCAGGATGATACCACCGATACGCAGTGCGGGGTCAAAGGTCTGATATCCCGTAACCATGGCGGCCAGGCTGCGCGCAGTTTTTCGGCTGTCCACTACCAGGAGTACCGGTACCCGGATGAGCTTGGCCATCTCCGCCGTACTTGCCTCGTCGCTTGTTGATGAGCGTCCATCATAAAGCCCCATCACCCCTTCGATAATGGCAATATCTTTATCTATCATGGCACGGTTGAACAATTCCACGACAGCTTGATGAGGTAGCATCCAGGTATCAAGGTTACGGGAGGGCACTCCGGTTGCCCAGGTATGATAGGTAGGGTCAATGTAATCTGGGCCGGCTTTGAAAGGCTGCACCTTGAGTTTTCGGCGAGACAAAGCCCCCATCAACCCGGTGGCTATTGTGGTCTTGCCGACGCCGCTAACAGTACCGGCAATAACTATTGCTTTCATACCGTATACTCCCAGCTAAAATTCTATTCCGGCTTGCGCCTTGATTCTCTGCCTGCGGTGGTGCTTTATGTCCGTTATCTCTACCGCCATATTAGCGAAGTCAATTAGAGCCTGAGGAGCGTTACGCCCGGTGATTATCACATGGACTTTGACTGGTCGATGTCTGAGCACATCCAGTACCTCATCTATCCCAAGCCAGCCATACTGAAGCGCGTAAGTTAGTTCATCCAGAATCACCATGTCGTAGGTTCCTGAATTGATTTTTTCAGCGGCTACTTTCCATAGCTCTTTGGACATCTGTTCGTTCTTCTCGGCATTATCTCCTCGGGAAGTAAAACCGGCGCCACCAGCCACTATTTCCATGCCCATCCGCTGGGCCGCGCGATGCTCGCCAACTGTCGCGTGCTTGATGAACTGGAGTACCACCACCTTCATATCATGCCCCCATGCCCTGAGCATCATCCCCAGTGCCGCTGTTGTCTTACCCTTTCCCTGGCCGGTGTTGATGATGACCAGTCCCTTGGTCAGACTCATTCTGAAATCTCCCGGCCATATTTTGCCCGGTAGCCGCGGGGTGTTAGCATCCAGCCTTTATAGACAGAAGTAGTTGAGTTCCCGATAATAATAATTGTGTCCATACCTATTTCGTGGTCCAGCATGTGTTCCAGAGTGGTTATGACCACCTCCTGGTTTTTTCGGTAAGCGTTGGTGACAATACCTACTGGAGTTGATGGTGAGCAATGCTCTAAGATAATCTGTTTGGCTTCGGTCAACTGATGCTGACGCTTTCTACTCCGAGGGTTATACAGGATAATCACAAAATCCCCTTCAGCAGCCATCTTTAATCTGCGAGTTATATCCTGCCACGAGACCAGATAGTCGCTGAGACTGATGGCGGCGAAGTCGATGGTTATCGGCGAGCCCAGTAGAGCGGCAGCCGCCACCAGCGAGGTTACTCCCGGCACTACCTCGATATCCGGTGTTACACCACGCTGGTCACGGAGAATCTCACCAACCAGTCCGGCCATGCCGTAAATGCCGGAATCACCGCTGGAGACAAAGGCCACCTTCTCACCTGCTCTGGCCAGACTGATGGCCATGCTGGCGCGCTCGACTTCGGCACTCATTCCAGTAGCGATAACCTCCTTTGTCTGAAGAAATGGCTCAATCAGCTTGATGTAGGTAGTGTAGCCGACCACCACTTCACTCTGCTCGATGGCTTCCCTGGCTCTCAGGGTCATGTGCTCGTGAGAACCAGGACCAATGCCGACCAGGAACA
This sequence comes from Chloroflexota bacterium, assembly GCA_016193545.1. Lineage (GTDB taxonomy): Bacteria > Chloroflexota > Dehalococcoidia > Dehalococcoidales > UBA2162 > JACPSA01. The sequence goes on along the minus strand of JACPSA010000072.1, from coordinate 3,635 downwards.
GCTTGCCCTTTTTCTCAGGCTGTTCAACAGTTAAGGGTGCCACCGCCACGGTTACCGTTCGGGCGAAGCTTGTCTTGGGTGCAATAAGTGAATGATTACCGCTACTCAGTATTGCCGCCGACTCGCAGACCGCCGGTGTCCCCACGTATTTCAGCGCTATAGGCGAGGGAGTAGAAGGAAAGTTTGTCAGGCGCAAGGTTTCTTTATCAAAGTACTCTATCGGCAGGCGGTATTTCCGGGCAAACTCAAGAAGTCCGGTTTCGTCTTTCTTGAGGTTAATTGTGGCTATATTCCTGATGCTTTTAGTGGTAATACCATGCGTCAAAAAAACGGCAGTCACCGCCTCTTCTATCTGTGAGCAACTGGTTCCCCGGTTGCAACCAATGCCAACAACCAGGCTTTTCGGACGGTAGACTACGGTATGTCGGGGCAGTAAAGCCAGTTTTTCCTCATCTAGAACACGGTCGGTGATTATCAATGCTGCCCGGAGATTGGATTGATGCAAAGCCTCGATACTGTTAAAAATATTGACATTCTCAGGTAACGGCCTTTCCTCAGGCCACCAGTTTCTCTCCCCGGCATCCTGGTAGACACCCACCGGTTCTCCATTAACAACTGATGCGCTGACCCGGGTAACATTAGTATCGTCCTCTATTTCCCAGTTGAACTCCTTGCCCAGCAAGTCTACCGAGATTGTTCCGCTGGCTTCAGAAGCTGTCGTGACTACCGGGAGAGCGCCGAGAGCAGCTGCTACCTTCTGCGCCAGCCTGTTGGCACCACCTTCGTGTCCCGAGAGTAGACTGATGACAAAAGCGCCTGAATCGTCAACAACCACCACCCCCGGGTCATGATGTTTATCCTGGAGTCCATCGGCAATCAGTCGGACGGCAATACCTACCGCCATGATGAGTACCAGATGATGATATTGGCGGAAAACCTCTCCGACCACCCCTTTCACCGGTGACGAGAAGGCGTGCTCACCAGTTGTTACCCTGGGTGTCCACCTCTCCGGCAAGTAGAGGTGAGCGCCGGGGAGCAGTAATCTCAGGCGGCGACCTAGCTCCACCCCTCGCTTAGTTATGGCAACGATAGCTGTCTCTTTATTTTTGCTGTCGGTATCCATGTCTAAAACTCCCATCGTAGAGTTTGGAACGTGCGGTCTTTTTCTTTGCCTCCAAAAACTCACCGACGAGTATTATCGCCTGTTTCGTTATTCCCGCTGATTTTACGCTTTCAGCCAGGGTATCCAGGGTGGCACGCAGTACGATTTCATCCTCCCAGCTTGCCCGGTAGACCACGGCTGCGGGAGCACCAGGCTGGTAGCCGCCGGCAAGTAACTCAGCCACTACCTCTTCTACCATTGACGCACTCAAAAAAATCGCCATGGTAGACCGGTGTGCCGCCAGGCTGCGCAGAGCTTCACGCTCCGGAACGGGAGTCCGGCCTTCCCGTCGGGTAATAATCACCGTTTGTGAAAGCTCGGGAACGGTAAGCTCGCTTTTCAGCGCGGCGGCCGCGGCGAATAAAGAACTGACACCAGGCACGACTTGATACTCGATACCATGGTCGTTTAAAACCATCATTTGCTCCTGCATCGCCCCGTAAATGGCAGGGTCGCCACTATGCAGTCGCGCTACCATCCTACCTTCCCTGACCGCTTTGACGATAATGTTAGTAATCTCCTCCAGTGTGAGTGGGGCGCTCCGGTGAATCTCTGCCCCTGGCCGGGCGTAGCCGCAGATTTCGGGCCTTATCAGCGAATCAGCATAGATGATGACATCTGCCTGCTCAATCATTTTCTTCGCTTTGATGGTCAGCAGTTCCGGGTCGCCGGGACCGCAACCAATAAAATAAACCTTGACTGACATATTACTTCCTGACAATCAGCAGAGATAAATAGTCCAGCTTTCGTCCCTTTAGCTGTCTGATGTCCCGGACAATCTCCTCATCCTCAGTAGTGCATTTGCTGATATAGACACACTTTTCGATTAGTTTCAATCGTTCCAGAGTATCGAGCAGCCGTCCAAACGCCGAGTTTACCTTCAAGAATACTATCGTATCGAAATGCTCCAGAGTCTCCGCAATGACACTATCTTCACAGTGTCCTGACAGTATCGCGACTCTTTCGTCGTTAATGGCCAGTGGCAGCGCCGCTTGCGCTGCCGCGGCGTTGATTGAGGGGACTCCGGGAACGACCGTAATTTCCACCTCCCCATGAGTTGCCCGCAAAGTCTCGAGGACATGGACTGCGGTGCCATAGAGATACGGGTCGCCCTCATTAACAAAGGCGCAGTCCTGACCCTGTTTGAGATGCCACCACATGGTTTCTGCGGCTTTCTCCCAGTAGGTTGCCAGTTGTTTATTGTCTCTCACCATCGGAAAAACGAGCCCTATAACCTTTTGCTCTGGCTCTCTGACCAGTTCGGCAATAATGCTGCGGGCATAGCCTGGGCTTGTTTCGTCTCTCTGGGGGACAAAGATAACCGGTAGCCGACTCAAAAGGCGGCCGGCCTTTATCGTTATCAGCTCGGGGTCACCGGGCCCGACACCGATGGCATACAGCCGTCCTATTGTTTCCTGCTGATTACCGTCAGGCATTATTTCTCCTTTGACGACCAGCCAGTGATGACAAATACCGGATTGAGTGCTTCAAGACGCATCAGGTTCAATATGCCCTGGCTACGCGCCACGTTGACCAGTGTCACCTGAACATCAAAGTTGTTGGCTTTGAGGCTAGCGACAGACCGGTGCAAGGTCTCAAAGGTTACGGCGTTGATGACGATTCGGCCCCTCGGTCTCAGGCGTCGGCAACAGAGGCGCAGTATTTCGTCGAGCTCACCGTGGCTACCCCCGATGAAAATTGCGTTCGGCGCTGGCAGCTCCTCAAGTTTGTCCGGAGCCATGGCGTGAATCACCGTGATATTATGGCAGCCGAAACGGCGTACATTCTCCTTGATTACAGCCACCGAGTTGGCGTTTCTTTCGATGGCGAAAACGTTGCCCTTTCTGGCCAAGAGCGAGGCTTCGATAGAGACGGCGCCTGAGCCAGCGCCGATATCCCAGACAACGCTATCCTCAGTCAGCGCCAGCTTAGCCAGGCTTACCGCTCTGACCTCCAGCTTGGTGATAAGGTGGCCTTCCGTCGGCTGCCTGAAGCTGTCATCGGCATTACCTATCAGCTGTAGAGGTGGAGTATCCTGTCCTGTATCCTTGATATCCTCTATTAGTATCACGACATTTAGCGGAGAAAAGGTAGTTTCCTCGAGATTTTCGAGGTCGGTCTCGACAATACTTTCTTCCTCAGTACCCAGGTCCTGGCAGATATAAGCCCGGCGGTTATTGATGCCGTATTCCAGCAAAATCCGGGCAATTTCTCCCGGCGTCCGTTTATCGTCAGTAATAATCCCGACCTTCCGGTTGGAGCGTACTGTGTCCACGATAGCCTCGATGGTACGGGAATGCACGCTGGTAAGAACGGCATCGTCCCAGCTTTCTCCGATGCGGGCAAAAGCCAGTTGCATTGAACTTACATTTGGTACTATTTCAAAATTGCCTTTTCCCAGCTTTCCGGTCAAATACCGGGCGATGCCGTAAAAGCCGGGGTCCCCTGAGGCCAGAACAATCATTCGTTTTTG
>JACPSA010000047.1 GCA_016193545.1 Chloroflexota bacterium | reverse complement strand
GGGATAGAAACCCTTGTCATCCTGAGCGAAGCGACGAAGGATCTCGTTTGAGATTCTTCGTCGCTTCGCTCCTCAGAATGACATTTAAGATATTTAGAGACTTTGCTTAGCCAGCAGGTTGCTCAGGTGCATCTCGCTGAGGTGGCAGAGGGCTACCGCCAGGGCGTCGGCGGCATCGTTCGGTTCCGGGACTTCAGATAGCTTGAGTTGCAGCCTGACCATCTCCTGAATCTGCTCCTTGGAGCTGGCGCCGTAGTTGGCTACCCGCTGCTTTATCTGGGCGGGGGTGTATTCAAAGGTGGGGATTCCCTTATTGGCAGCGGCCAGGATAGCCACCGCCTGAGCCCGGCCGATGGCCAGCGCCGACTTAACATTCTTAGCCAGAAAGGGTTGCTCCACAGCGACCACGTCAGGCCGGTGGCGTGCCACAATTTTCATGAGATGGTTATAGAGAAAACTCAAACGCTCCCCGATGGGGGAGCGTGGTGGGGTGTTCAGACAACCATAATCAATCAGGGTTATTTCATCATCGCTACTGGCTATCACTCCGTAGCCCATTACCACTGTGCCCGGGTCAATACCTAAAATTATCATTAAAGGTCAGCAGGAGCCGCCACATCAAACTTGCGCCTGGAATTCCTCCAGAATGGCATCAGAGAAATCGACATTGCTGGAGACTGACTGAATTTCATCCAGTTCCTCTAATTTGTGCAGCAGCTTCAGAGTTTGCAGGGCTGCCTTTTCCTCCAGTTGAAGTGGGGTCTTGGGTATCATGGCTAACTCTGCCGAGGCCACTGGAATTTTTCCCCGCTCTAGGGCTCTCTTGACCATTTCTAGCTGGTCAGGTCTAGTAAAAATCTCCGCATAACCCTTCTCAATACTGACATCCTCGGCACCGGCATCAATCGCCTGCAGGGTTAACTCATCGGTATTTAAATTATTGGTCTCCGTCCTGATAAGTCCTTTGGAATCGAACAGCCAGGCGACACTGCCGCTCTCTCCCAGGCTGCCGCCGCCACGGGAAAATACGTTCCTGATTTCCTGTATGGTGCGGTTGCGGTTATCAGTCAGAGCATGCACCAGGATAGCCGCTCCATTGGGTCCGTAACCCTCCAGAATCATCTCTACCAGGGCAGCTCCTTCGGCTGTACCGCTACCCTTTTTAATGGCCCTTTCGATATTATCCAAAGGCATATTGGAGTCACGGGCTTTCTGTACGGCTAACCGCAGCCGAAAATTGGCTTCAGGGTTACTGCCTCCCTCCCGCACCGCCACGATAATTTCGCGGGCAAGCTTGGTGAAAAGCTGACCTCGCTTGACGTCAGCCACACCCTTCTGGTGCTTAATTGAAGACCACTTGGAATGTCCTGACATAGCGGCTCTCCTAAATCAATGGGCTATTGAATTGCTGTTTAATTTTATCACTAAACTGGCTGGTGGTCAAAGGGAAAAGCCTCTTTTTTGTCTTTAGATAAAGTTTGATAATCCATCCCCCTGAAAGGCAGGGAGAGTTTGAGAGGGCGTTAGCCCTCTCAAGGTAAAACCATTTTCCCCTCTCCTTAAAAAGGAGAGGGGGACTAAGGGGGTGAGGTTCATAGGCAATCTCAATTATTGTCTTTACTAGCAGGTTGGATTATACTGCCAGCTTGGGTACTGCTGATTGAGATATCATGGTGATGAGTAGAGTTAAAGAAAAGCTAAGCCGGGGACAGGCAGAAGTTGGAGTTGTTACTGTACAAGCAGGGGCAGAGTGAAGTGTACCAGAGTCTTTACCTCTTTGTGGATGTTCGGTGACATCCGGTAAATTGACATCCAGATAGGCGGAGGTTAAAATCAAATCAAAATGCAGTTATTTGGTTCCTCCGGGATTAGAAGGGTGGCCGATAAGAGCCTGGTCGAGTTAGCCCTGAAGGCTGGCCTGGCGGTGGGTAAGGATTATGGTGAAGTGGTGGTCGGCAGCGATACCAGGACTTCCAGCGATGCGGTAAAAGATGCCTTTGTCTCGGGATTACTGATGGCCGGTGCGCGGGTCTCCGATGGCGGCGTTATGCCCACCCCGACATTGGCTCTAGCCGCCCGTGAATTTCAGGCCGGGGCAATGATTACCGCCTCGCATAATCCTCCCGAATATAATGGCATCAAGCTTTTGAATTCGGATGGTTCGGCTTTTGATGCTAACCAGCGGGAGCATATCGAGAGCCTGATTTTAACTGACTCTTTATCGGTTGTACCGTGGGATGAGATGAAGAGCAGCGGTATTCACCATGGAGCCATCGAGGCGCATATCGAGCACATACTAAGGGATTTTCCTGATAAGTTAAAACTCAAGGTAGTGATTGATTGCGGCTGTGGAGCTGGCTCGGTGATTACCCCTGATTTATTAAAGAGGCTGGGTTGTGAAGTGGTTACATTAAATTGTCATCCCAGCGGCTTCTTTCCCCGCCCCATTGAGCCGACTGAGGCTAATCTGGGGGATTTAATCGAGGCGACCAGTGAGCTTGGGGCTGATTTAGGTATCGCTCATGACGGGGATGCCGACCGGATGATGGCGGTGGATGATAAGGGGCGGTTCATATCTGGGGATAAGCTGCTGCTGCTCTTCGCTCAGCAGGCAGAAGCAAAGTCGATTGTTACGACTATCGATGCTTCGATGGTCGTTGATGAAATTGGTTTCAGTGTGACCAGGACCAGGGTAGGAGATATCTATGTCTCCGAGGAGCTAAAGCGGGGTGGGGATTTCGGTGGTGAGCCATCGGGAGCCTGGGTTTTTCCGGATAGCTCATTATGTCCCGACGGTATTTATGCGGCTGCCCAACTGACAGCGATAGCCGGTCGGCAGAAGTTATCCCGACTGGTTGACAGGATTCCTTGTTACCCTATTCTCCGGGGTAGTATTATTAATGAAGGGATGGCGGTGGCTAATCTGGCAGAGCAGCTCATGGCTCTGAAACCGCTGTCGGTGAGCGAGGTGGATGGTATTAAGCTGAACTTTGCCGATGGCTGGCTGCTGGTGAGAGCCTCGGGTACCGAACCTAAGATAAGGATAACGGCTGAAGCCAGAAGTGAAGCGCGCGCACATCAGCTATATGATAGGTGCGTTGGGTTAATCGGGCAGTGTGAGGGAAAGTAAGGAGAAGCAGGTTGAAAGCAGTTATTTTAGCTGCTGGGGAAGGGAGCCGGATGCGTCCCCTGACCTATACCAGGCCCAAGGTAATGCTACCAATTGCCAATAAGCCAATCCTAGAGCATTTGCTCATCGAGGTGGCTAAGGCTGGTATTAAGCAGTTTATTTTTATCGTTGGCTATCACGATGAACGGGTGCGCGATTATTTTGGTGACGGCGACAAGTGGGGGGTAAATATCGAATATTGTAGCCAGCGTAAGCAACTGGGTACAGCTGATGCACTCAGGATGGTTGACGGGTTGATAGATGCGAAGTTCCTGATGGTAAACGGTGATATTATTGTTACTGAAAAGGAAATTAGTCGTTTGGCCAGGCGGCGTGATAATACCATGGGTGTTGTTGAGGTTGAGGATACCCGTGGTTTAGGTTTGATTGAAGTTAACCGGAACAGAGTAGTCCGTATCTATGAGAAAGTAGCCAAACCACCTTCTCACATCGCTAATGCCGGTCTCTATCTGTTCACCCCGGAGATATTTACGGCCGTGTCCCGGACGCCCAAATCATCTCGCGGCGAGTATGAATTAACGGATTCTCTTCAATGGCTAATAGACCAGGGGCGCCCGGTTTCATATCAGAAGATGGCTTACTGGCTCGACCTTAGCTATCCGTGGGATTTGTTGAGGGCTAATGAATCGCTGCTGGCAGGCATCGGCGCGGAGAATCTGGGTGAGGTGGAGGAGAACGTGGTAATTAAGGGCGTAGTCTCCATCGGCAGTGGTACCACAGTCAGGTCGGGTTCCTATATCGTTGGTCCTGTAATAATCGGGCAGAACTGTGAAATCGGCCCCAATTGTTACATTCGTCCGTGCGCGGCTATCGGTGATGATTGTCATATCGGTAGCGCTGTGGAAGTTAAGAACTCTATAATAATGAACGGCACCAATATACCCCACCATAATTATGTGGGTGATAGTGTTATCGGTGAGAAGTGTAATCTGGGTGCTGGTACTAAGATTGCCAATCTCAGATTCGATGAAAAGGAAATCTGGGTAGATGGCGTGAATACGGGAAGGCGCAAGCTGGGCGCGATAATCGGGGATGGGGTTGAGACCGGAATCAATGCTTCAATCAATATCGGTACGACAATTGGCAATGATGCCCAGATTGGCCCGGGGGCAGTAGCCCACGGCGTTATTTCACCAGCTTCAAAAATATTTTAGGTGGCGTATGATGAAACAGGCAGTAATTCTGGCGGCAGGTGAGGGGCAAAGGCTCAGACCTTTCACCATTAATAAACCCAAGGTGATGCTCTCTATCGCCGGCAAGCCGATACTCCAGTATGTGGTTGAGGCGCTGGCTCAGAATGGCATTCGTGATATCGTTATTGTGGTCGGCTATTGCCGGGAACAGATTTTCGATTACTTTGGCTCCGGAGAGCAGTTCGGCGTGGCGATATCTTATGTGGCACAGGAAAGGCAACTGGGTACGGCTCACGCTCTGGCACAGGTTGAGGATACCGTTCATGGTGAGTTTCTGGTTCTGCCCGGTGATAATTTGATTGGAGCTGATACCATTGCCCAGTTTGTTGCTGTCCGGCCCAATGCCGTGCTGGTGAAGAAAATAGATAACACGGTCAGGTATGGGGTGGTGGCAGTTGAGGGGGGAGCGGTCCGTGAGATTGTGGAAAAGCCTAAAGAGGCTGAGGGTAATATCGTCAATACCGGTATTTATGCTTTTACTCGCGAAGTCTTTGATTTCGTTAATGATGAACTGGACATTCCTGATGTTATCAATAAGATGATATCTCAAAATTGCGCTATTAAAGTAGAGGAAACGAGCGGTACCTGGCTAGATATTGTTTACCCCTGGGATATACTGGTTCTTAATGATGCGATTTTGCAGCAGGTTCCAACTAGCCTGGGAGGTATCCTGGAAGAAGGCGTTTCAATAAAAGGGGCAGTATCAGTGGGGAAAGACACGGTGATACGGTCGAACTCATATATAGTGGGTCCGGTTATTATCGGGGAGAATTGCGATATTGGTCCCAATGTGTGCATACTACCGTCTACCAGTATCGGTGATAATGTGGTTATTGCGCCCTTCAGTCAGATAGAAAACAGTGTTATCAGTGATGATGTCAATATCGGTGCCGGTTCTATTGTGCAGGACTCGGTTATCGATGAGGGTTGCATCATTAAAGGGCACTTTACCGCTTGCAGTGCTGAGACCGAGGTCAGGATTAATGACGGTTATCACTCGGTGTGTGTCGGAGCGATGCTCGGTACGGGCTGTAATCTGGGTAGTGGTGTGGTGGCACAGCCCGGGGTTGTTGTTGGTAATTACAGCCAGGTCCAGGCTTTGAAGGTGGTCAGTGGTAAACTGGCTGACCGGAGCCTGGTGGTTTAGGTTATTATGTGTGGCATTGTCGGTTATATCGGTGATAAGCAAGCCCAGTCCATATTGCTTAATTGCCTGAAGAGGCTGGAGTACCGCGGCTACGATTCCTGTGGTATTGCGGTCGGGGGCAGTAGCGTCGGGGTCTATAAGGATGCGGTCAGGGTGGAGACACTGGGGCAGGCATCGCCACGGTTTAATGGGACGGTGGGTGTCGGCCATACCCGGTGGGCGACTCACGGTGCGCCGACTCAGGTCAATGCTCATCCGCATCTCGATTGTACCGGTAATATTGCTGTGGTGCATAACGGGGTAATAACTAATTTTGAACAGCTAAAACGCCAGCTTACCGGTGAGGGGCATAATTTTGTTTCGGAAACAGATACTGAAGTAATACCCCATCTCATTGAAAAATATTATGATGGCAGTTTGGAAAAAGCGGTAGACGCCGCCTTGCGTGATTTAGAAGGTTCTTATGCCATTATCGTCTTGATGGGGGGTCGGCCAGAGTTGATAATCGCCAGGAAAGATAGCCCGTTAATTGTCGGCGTAGGTGACCGCGGGAATTTCATCGCCTCGGATGTGCCGGCGATTCTGGCTTATACCGGCCGGGTTATCTATTTAGAGGATGGGGATATCGGGGTTATTACCCAGAAGAACATAAAAATCAGCCGGGATGGTAAAAGGGTTGACCGGGAAGAGCATAAGATTTTATGGAGCGTAGAAGACGCCCAGAAGGCAGGTTATGAACATTTTATGCTCAAGGAGATTCATGAGCAGCCCCGGGTGATACGGAATACCCTTGGTGAGTATACTCGAGTGGTTGATTTAGCCGCTGGTTCGTCTCTGATAGGAGAAGCCGGCATGGAATCAATGCTCATGTTAGCCAGCGGGACTTCTTATAATGCTGCCCTGGTAGGTAAGTATATTATTGAAGAACTGCTCAGTATTCCGGTGATGGTCGAGCTATCTTCTGAGTTCGACTACTATAAGCGCATTCTGGCCAGGAGCGTTACCATCGCTATCACCCAATCGGGTGAGACTGCCGATACGCTAAAAGCCATGAAAAAAGCACAGGAGGCAGGCTGCCGGGTAGTGGCTGTCACCAATGTAGTGGGTAGCACTGCCAGCCGTATTGCTAACCAGACTATCTATACCAGAGCCGGTCCTGAAATAAGCGTGGCGGCCACTAAGAGTTTTGTCGCTCAACTGATGGTACTATACTGGCTGGCAATGACCTATCCTAAGGCTGATGCCAGGAGGTCGGCTGCCTTGTTTACGGAGCTGCGTCAAATGCCGAGTAAAGTCCAGCAAGTATTGGATAATGAGAATGCTATTATGGGACATGCGGAATATCTGTCAAAATATGACAATGTGTTCTTCATCGGTAGAGGGATAAACTTTCCCGTAGCTCTTGAGGGAGCGCTTAAGTTGAAGGAGATTTCCTATATTCATGCCGAAGGCCTTGCCGGCGGGGAGATGAAACATCATACCCTGGCCGTGCTTAGTCAGAGGACGCCGGTTATTGCGCTGCTTGCTAAAGATGATACCTATGGGGCGATGTTAACCAATATCAAGGAGATTAAGGCGAGAGGGGCACCGGTGATAGCGCTGGCTGGAGATGGAGAAGAGGCTATCGAGGAACTGGCTGATTTTGTCATTAACGTGCCGCGTGTTGACGCCGTGTTTTCACCGGTAGTTAATATCGTGGCTTTACAGTTATTGGCTTATTATACGGCGAAGAAGAGGGGCTGTCCCATAGACTTCCCGCGGAACCTGGCTAAGAGCGTGACCGTGGAGTAGGAGGCGGAGAAGAGCTTAGCCTCCCTCTCTAAACGTCCTTTCAGTAAGAATCCAACTCCGGGCTACCATCGGATTCGAAATAGGCTCAGCTAAAGCTGGGCTTTTTTGTTTACACT
>JACPSA010000044.1 GCA_016193545.1 Chloroflexota bacterium | reverse complement strand
CTTCAGTGCGCCCCCTCTTGGCATAGAGTTCTTTCAATGCCTCATCGCGTCCCTTCCACGACTTCATCAGTTCGAAATTGCGGTACAGGTTCTTTCCGCGGAGTCTGGCCTCGCCCTCATCGTCCACTTTGCCTTTCAGGTCGACTTTTAGTTCGATTTTCTTCCTTTGTTTCTGGCCGCCGTCATCGTCATCGCCGCCGCCACTTAGAGCCAGTCTGAGCGCACAGCGCCGATTGAACTCCTTGACCAGTTCGAGGAATGGGCCTGGCCGAGCCAAGTTGATATCCCTGGTACCGTAAACGGCGATAGCCTTTACTTTTTTGTCGCCCATAATAGCACCGACGCCAGCTCGGCTCATGCTTCGGCCGAGACCATGTTCAATACTGGCAAAATAGACCCTGTTTTCACCGGCGGGACCGATGCACAAAATCTGGATATTATTATTCTTTAGCTCGGCGCGAATCAGCCGCTGGGTCTCAAAGACATCTTTCCCCCAGAGATGACTGGCGTCACGAATCTCTACCTTATCGTTGTTTATGTAGATATAAACCGGAGAGGGGGATTTACCTGAGAGGATTAGCGTGTCATAGCCGGCAAATTTTAATTCTGGACCCCAGAAACCGCCCATGGTGGAAAAGGAAAGGTAGTTAGTTACCGGAGACCTGGTGACCATGTTGGTACGGTTGGCGCCAGGCGCTGCTGTACCGACGAGGGGTCCGGCACCAAAGATTAACAGATTGTCCGGAGAAAAAGGCTCTGTTTCCGGGGGTACTCTGTCCCAGAAGAGCTTGGTAATCAGGCCCTGCCCGCCCAGGTAGGTTTCGTAGGTTGCCCGGTCGCCCTGGTTTTTCTGAATACTTCCCCGCGACAGGTCAATCTCTAGCTCAGTACCGGTCCATCCGTACCACATGCTTTACCTCCTGGCGGTGCGTGCCTGATTACGGCAGGTAACATCAACCCATGTTCTACATTAATTATAGTCTCTTCTCAAAATCTTATCAAACCACCAAAGTTCCCGCCGGCCGTAAAACCGGAAGGTTTACTTCATGTCCCTCCACTAGCAAGGTCTACCACTTATTACAAACCGGCTTTTATCTATTAAACAAGCCTAAAATCCCATTTGCTTTTTTAGTGCCTGGTCTATCCAGAGATACCTGGGGTGTCCCATATACTCACCACGACCGGTAGCGCTCTCTCCGCTGTAGCTCTTCACCCATGGCTGCCACGGGACGTACTGGTATGGTGCTGGCAGGTGTATCATCCAGGCCTTATCAAGAGCATAGATGAAGAACTCTTTCAACACTGGCCAGACCTTTTGCTCGTTAAACATATAGTTGTCAAAGATAAACGCACGCACCTCCCAATTGCGTGGATCATCAATTCTACCAACGCCAGTGCCACCCGGCGTTTTGGCATAACGCTCAAAGGAATAAGGCGAGTGGCCGGTAGTTGTGGCCCAGGCAGCCTCTTTAATGGCTGTACTACCTTCTGCCGACATAGAAGTATAGACAGTTCTTTCTTTGACATCAATGTTCACGTCAACGCCAATTTTCTCCCAGTAGAATTTAACCAGCGATAGCAGGTCGACATCGAATTCCGTTGAGGTAGTTACGTTTATCTTGAAGCCCTTGGGATAGCCGGCCTCAGCCAGCAGCTGTTTTGCCTTCTCTGGATTATAGGTATAAATCTCCTTGACCGATGGAGGAAACTCCTCAATTGGGGTGTACATCGGCATAAAATCAAGAGAGGGTGTTACCGGTGCAGCGTGTATCATAGCGTCACCCTGATAGTAGTCACGCGCTATCGCCTCTCGGTCTATAGCCATAGCTAGCGCCCGCCGCACCCTGATGTCATACCACGGCAACTGTGGATCGTTCACTACAAACTGGAAGGTCTGCACATCTGACCTGAGCACGTCCCGGAAATTCATCTCCGGGTTGGTTCGGATAGTAGACCGGTCCGTTATGCTAAGGTACTTCACCCCATCCGGGTAGGGCAACTGGTTCTCAGGGAAGAAGGGGTCATGGTCCCAATAGTTGGGATTCCTGACAAAGGTCATAGAACTGCCGGGTAGATAGTCTACTATCATATATGGACCGGTGCCGACAGTATTCTTCCAGTCACTCAAATTACCGTATTTCTTGACCACCTCGGCCGGGATGATATACATCCAGGCAATAGTGTTGGCTGCCATTGCATCCAGGTATCCGGGATTAGCCTTGAGCACCACCGTATATTTATCTAGTGGCGTTACCGATACTGGCCACTCAGTCGGCTGACTCCTCACGCGGTGGGCAGAGCCAGGCATATCAGCATAGTTTCGTGTAATAGTATATGCCACGTCCTCGGCAGTCAGTTCCCTTCCATTGACGAGCCGACTGGCCTCGCTGTTTGGGTCAAAGCTGAAGCGGATACCCTTGCGGATGCGTACAATGACGGTAGTGTCATCGGGTATCTCCCAGCTCTCAGCGAGCAATCCCACCTTGTAGGTGAAGGGATGAAGGCTGTAGTTAGCGCTCCACTCACCGGTGCCAGTTGGCCCCCTTGCCCAATCGAGCGTTGTCAACATACTGTTAGTTTGAACCATCGTATTCAGACTGGTTGGTTCTTGGAAAAACGGGTCAAAATCTCTTGGCTCCCTGTCTGGAACAGTCGTATACACCCCTCCATACTTTGGCTTCTCCATCACTTTTTCCACAACCGTGCCGTCCAGCTTCTTCAGTGTGACTTTCACCATCTCAGCCCCTGGTGCTATTGGTGCCGTGGGTACTGTTGGTGCCGTAGGTGTTGTCGGTGCGGTCGGTGCGGTCGGCGTGGTTGGTGCTGCCGGGGCACAGGCTGCCAGTACCAGAGATAATACTACCAGGTAACTCAGTAATAACCAGACGACTTTCCTTCCCATTCTAGTGCCCTCCTTTCTATTTAGGCATAAACTTAGGTATTAGGCAGACTTACCTACCTTTTCTCTTCCTGATGCAAGGGGTTTTGCCTTTTGCGTCCGAGCAATCTGTGCCAGGGCTTCTTCCAGAGTGATGACATCGGCGTACTTCAAATTCATGTCGAACAGGTTTACCAGATGAGAGAGTTCCAACCTGTCGTAGCAACACTCCTCGACTACAAAGACACGGTAACCAAGCGAAGAGGCATCGACTACAGACGCACGCACGCAACCGGAGGTACTGTTCCCGCCTACCAGTAAGCAGTCTACCCCGATAGCCCGGAGGCACTCGTCCAGCGGCGTTCGGAAGAAGGCGCTTGGCCTGGTTTTATGTATAACAAGCTCCGTAGGTAAAGGAGCGATGTCCTCGGGAATATCTTCGGCATCGAGGTCCGGTTTCCGGTCTTGCCCGGGGCCACCTTTGCCGAGAGCCGCTTTAGGAGACACTCTCAAGTAGTGTCGAATGACGGCGTCGCCAGTGAGAAATACTACCGGGATTTCGGCCGTACGACATGTGTGCAGGAGTCTCTGAATATTCGGCAGGACAGCCCAACCGGCTGCCCACAGGGCCGACTTATATCCTGCCACCGCCTGGAGGTCAGCTTCACGAGTGCCTAGAGTCCGATGATTAACATCGATGATTAAGAGCGCAGGCTTGCTTCCAAAATCCTGCCTCTTTCGGTTTCCCCGGCTTTGTCCGACAGCCCGCTCCTCCTCTGAGAAGATTTCCTCCCAGCGTCTCATAGCTTACCTCCTTTTCTATTCAGGTATTAAACAAGCCTAAAATCCCATCTTCTTCTTTAGTTCCCGGTCAATCCAGAGGTACTTAGCCCCACCAAGATATTGACCACGTCCGGTAACGGACTCACCGGCATAACCCTTGAGCCAAGGCTGCCACAAGACATACTTGTAGGGTGACGGCATGTGTACCAGCCAGGCCTGCTCAAGAGTGTAGACGAACATCTTCTTCATGATTGGCCAGGCCGCGGTTTCGTCAAACATAAAGACCTTCATCGTTTCGTCACGTGCCTTCATGAGATAGTTCAGGTGCTCGGTGTGTTGAGGCGGTTCAATCTGACCGTAGGCAGCGGGGTCCGTTGGTGTCCAATAGTGATAGGCATAGGGTCCATCAGAATCGAAGGCATCCCAGCCTGCCTCCATAACTGTTCTGCCCGCGGTCATCGAAGTATAGACGGCCCTTTCCTTGATAGCAATTTCCAGGTTAACGCTGATTTTGGCAAAGTAGAACTTAACGAGCTGTAGCAAGTCGACATCATACTGTGTTGAGGTATCCACCTTCATCTTGAAGCCGTTGGGATAGCCGGCCTCAGCCAACAGTTTTTTGGCCTTCTCCGGGTTGTAGGTGTACATCTCCTGAACTGATTCTGGTTGCTCCTTAAGCGGAGTGTACATATTAGGAAACTCACTGGGTGATATCGGCGCGCCCATTATCTCAGCCTCACCTCCATAGTAATCCCGGGCTATCGCCTCCCTGTCTATCGCCATGTTGAGCGCCCGCCTGACTCTGATGTCATACCAGGGTAACTGCGGGTTATTCATGACAAGCTTGAGGGCCATGGCGTTGAATCCTATTCTTCTAAACTGCATCTGCGGGTTAGTCCGCAGTAAACTATTCTTGTCGTCCGGGCTAACCATCGTTTTTTGATAAAGATTGTCAACCTTACCGGTACGCACTGCTGCGATTAAAGTAGAAGTGTCCTTTATGAACAGATACTTAAGGGTGTCAACATAAGGTAGCTGGTTCTGTGGGAAGAATGGGTCCTTCTGCCAGTAGTTGGGGTTCCTGACAAAGGTGACACTACTGCCGGGAACGATATCTTGCAACATAAATGGGCCTGTGCCCACCATGTATTTCCACTCCCGCAGGTCTCCGTATTTCTTTACCGGCTCAGGTGGGTATAGCATATGCCAGGTAATGACCTGGGATATTACGGTGCCTATGTATCCTGGATTAGACTTGACGATGACCGTATATTTATCCGGTGCCGTTACCGATACTGGCCATTCTGCTGGTAACTGCCTGGCGCGCCAGTAATTTTTGGGTATATCGGAAAAGTTCCGCGTCCAACTGAATACTACATCCTCGGCAGTCAACTCCCTGCCGCCAACCAGCCGGCTGGCTTCGCTGTTTGGGTCAAGACCGTAGCGGACCCCTTTACGGAGGTGGAGGATGATGGTGGCATCATCAGGTACCTCCCAACTCTCGGCGAGAAAACCTGTCTGGTAGGTCATAACATCTAAGGTAATGTTAAAGGTAGTCTCACCGGTGCCGGTTGGTCCTCTTATCCAGTCATAGGCTATTAAACGGTCGTTAGTTTGATTGTGAAGTGCGGAGCTTACGCTGGCCAAAGCCGGGTCGAAGACCGTTGGCTCCTCAGAGTGAACGGTGGTATAGGCCCCGCCATACTTTGGCTTCTCCATCATTTTTTCCACGACCGTGCTGTCCAACTTCTTCAGTGTGACTTTCACCATCTCAGCCCCTGTCGCTGTCGATGTTGCTGGTGTTGTCGGCGCTGCTGTCGTTGTTGGTGTGGTTGGGATTGCTGGTGTTGCCGGTGCCGTCGGCGTTGTTGGTGCTACAGGCGCCGCTGGGGCACAGGATGCCAGCAAGATAGATAACACCACCAGACAACCCAATAATGACCAGACAATTTTCTTTTCCATTCTCTCCCTCCTTTCAATTTAGCTGCTCTTTCAAGAAAATGACACAAAATTGATGCTTTAGACTATAATGCTACAATACATATTTGTCAAGGCAGAATAACGAATATCTGACGAACCAAGCGAATTAGTATATCATGTAAGCAAAATATACAATCTGAATGTGATGGGTAGACAAATAATCAAACTTCTGGAACAAAATATCTGTCAGACCAGTGGGGCACTGGCTAAGTCAATTAGTGTGAGTCTGGTCATCATCCCATTACAAGACGACAGAGATTGTTTACTAAGTCTGTCATTGCGAGGGCGACCTGCTCGCCGAACAGGTTCTCTGGCAGGCGAGAGCCCGAAGCAATCCGAAACAATATGATTCCGTGTTCGAGACGGATTGCTTCGCTACGCTCGCACTGACCTAAAGAAGGTTTCTCTTTTGGTTGTTAAACAATCTCGACAGCGCTGATTTGACATTTCGGTGGCAGTTGCGGTACTTTGTTCGTGCCTGGTGCAGGCACTAAATATAGAAAGGCGGGTTATAAGTATGAGTGCTAAAGATTTCCCGGCCCGATATGGCTCTGATGTAATGGCAGAAATGCTGCGTATTCTGGATATTAAGTATGCTGCTACCATGCCAGGGTCAAGCTATCGGGGTCTTCATGACTCTATTGTGAATCACCTGGGTAACAAGGGTCCGGAGATAATTCTTTGTGCCCATGAAGGAATCGCAGTGGCCGTGGCTCACGGATACGGGAAAGTTGCCGGTAAACCCATAGCCGCCATGTTGCATAATGTGCTGGGACTACTGCATGGCACTATGGCCATTTATAATGCCTGGGTGGATGACGCCCCGATACTGGTTATCGGTGGTACCGGACCGATGGATATCGAGAAGAGACGACCAGGGATAGATTGGATGCATACCGCCCTGATTCAAGGCAACGTAGTACGAGATTATGTAAAGTGGGATGACCAGCCGAGCAGCTTGGCCAGTGTCCCAGACTCTTTTATCCGGGCCTACCAGATAGCGACCACCGACCCACAGGGACCGGTCTATGTTTGCCTGGACGCCGGATTGCAAGAAAAGCTACTGACCGATAAAGTGCCCTTACCTGAGATAAAGCGCTACCTTAAGCCGTCATCGCCTCAGGTAGATGCCGCCACTATTGACCGGGTAGCCAGGCTTCTGGTGGCAGCAGTAAATCCGGTAGTTATCGCCGATTTTGTGGGCAGAAACCCGGCGGCGGTGGCCTCGTTAGTAGAACTGGCCGAGCTCCTGTCGTTACCTGTTATCGATGCCGGCGGGCGGTTTAACTTCCCCAATACCCACTCACTTGACCTTACCGGCGCACAGAGGGAACTAATCAAAGAAGCTGATGTAGTCCTGGCTCTGGATGTGCATAATCTGTCTCGATACCTGAATACTGCGGAGTGGGAAACGAGACAAAGTGTCAACATACTCCCTGAAAAATGCCAGGTAGTGCATTTTACTCTGCAGCATCTGGGAATTAAAAGCTGGTCTCAGGCCTATGGGAAGCTGGTGGCGACAGATATACCAGTTGCTGCCGATACGGCGCTGGCTCTACCGGCTCTTACTGCGGCCTGTCGACAATTACTGACCAAGAAAAGACAAACGGAACTACGAAAGAGATTCGCCAGTCTGAAGACCAGGCATGAGACACTCCGTGAACAGTGGCAGACAATAGCCGAAGACGAACAGGGGAAAAGTCCAATCCCTATTCCCTGGCTGGTAAAACAGGTATGGGAAGTGGTAAAAAATGAAGACTGGGCTCTGGTCAACGGAGATATCAACGGCTGGACCCGTCGCCTGTGGGACTGGGAGAAGCCATATCAGTATATTGGCTCAGTAGGTTTGGGGGGAGGTTTGGGGCATTCTCTGGGAGCGGCACTGGCGCACCAGCCGGAGGGACGCCTGTGTATCGATTTTCAGCCGGACGGTGATTTTTTGTTCACGCCGGCCGGGCTCTGGACGGCTGCCCACCATAACATACCGTTGCTGGTTATCATGAATAACAACCGTTCCTATTATAATAGTGAGTTGCACCAGGAGATGGTGGCCAGATACAGGAAACGCCCGCTCGGCAACAGGGTTATCGGCACCCGAATCGAGTACCCGAATGTAAACTATGCCAGCCTGGCGCGCTCCTTCGGTCTTTATGGAGTCGGCCCGATTGAGAATCCTGATGACCTGTTGCCGGCTTTAAAGAAAGCGGTCAGAATTGTCAGGGATAAGAAACAACTGGCTCTAGTGGATGTTGTTACCCAGCGGAGCCACTGAATACCATCGACGTGTTAGTCGGCGCTTATTTCTCAGTATCTGTAAAAAGGAGACGGACTCGAACCCGCGACAATCTGTCTTATAGATTGTTTGGGGACGAGCCCGTCTGTCTCTTTTAGTTATTTTTTTGACGGCAGGATAACAGTAGCCGTGCCGTGTACCGTGGTCAACTCAGCCTGATTCTTATTTTCTATGTCAATATCTACCAAGTGCTCACCACCCTCAATATATTTCTTTGCCACCTTGCCATACACCGTATTTATGTCGCCAACGACATTGGGATGGCGCACCGTGCCCCTATACTGCTTGAGCCAGCCATCATCACCCATCCAGTCAAGCGCAATCTGCTGTGACCAGCACATTGTGTGTGGCCCATCGGCAAACATGCCCGGCATATTCCGGCGTTCCACGGAATACTTATCATCGAGGTGACCGGTGGCTAAGTAGGTAGTCCCCTCTGTCGCCTCCCTTCTACTGCGGTCAGCTCCTGTGGTGTTTCGGCAAACAAGGAACCAGAACATTACCTCCTTTGTGGTAAATGTCCCCTTCTTCAGGGTCGGTATCTCTTCACCTTCTTTGACATCTTCCCAGTAACGCGTCTTGTTGCCCCGCCTCTTTCTCTCCCAGACCAGCGGGTCAGGCGGTTCCTGTTCTGCTCCCGGCTTGGGTGTTCTGTCGTACTGGATTGCCCTACCGATGTTCAGGTAGCGAGCCACATGAGCGTTCATAGTACCCACCAGCTCGTTCCGCTGGTTCCAGTACTCCGTTAACCCCGAACAGATAAGAAACGGGCCTATTCGTTGGCTTTCTTTCCTTACATAAGGGCCGACCTTCTCTACCAGACGAATCTTGTCCCCGGCCCAGATTGGGCGGAACCACTCTATGTCAACTCCGGAGTAGTTTATCGGGAAATACTTATTGGTGACCTGCCCAGGGGCAAAAGCCCCAGAAGCGACCCCGGCACCAATCGACGGGCCATTCAGCCAGCTTGGGTGCGCCGTAACTCCGCCAAAGCGGCCCTTACTGGCATACTCCTCTTCTCGGTACAGCGGGTTCCAATCTCCTATCCCATCTGAGAAAAGCCTTAAATACATTAAACTAGCCTCATACCACCTCCCGGTTGCGGGTAATACCTTACCTACGTGTTTTGCGCGTTCAGCTTCAAACTCTTCAAGTGTTGTTATCTCCTTGGCCTCTGCCATAGTTTTCTCCTTCATAATATTTTATCCCGAAACTCCGCAATCCCATTTCTTTATATACCTTATATTTGCCTCCTGTCGCTAGATAAATAATACAATAAAACAAATTGTAGAAAGCTGTCAAACTTAGCTTTGACTGCTTAATGAGATAGAAAATGTATGGACAGTTTTAGCTCGGCCTCGGCTGATGAGCAGATAAACATTGAACTTGTTTAAACTTATCTGTATAATTCTCTCAGGACAGAATAAATAAGAAATGCCACGTATAAAGTGAGAGCCTCGGTTACTGCTGGCATGGTCACCCGCACCGTTCGCCCTTTTGTCATGGAAGTATCACTCGTGGAGGGGTTTTACTACCGGACACTATAAACAATCTTCGGGGGATAAAGATGAAGAAAGCATTTGTTACCGGCATCACCGGGCAAGACGGTTCGTACCTGACAGAATTACTGCTTGATAAGGGTTATGAGGTTCACGGACTTATTCGCCGGGCCAGCACTTTCAATACTTCACGAATCGACCACCTCTATGAGGATTTTCACCAGGCAGGTGCACGGCTATTTCTTCACTATGGGGATTTGTCGGATAGTAGCCAGCTGAGTAATCTGGTTTATAATGTTCAGCCTGATGAGATTTACCATCTGGGAGCCCAGAGCCATGTTAAAGTAAGCTTTGACATGCCCGAATATACCAGCGACATTACTGCTCTGGGCACTACCAGAATCCTGGAAGCGGTAAGGAGAAGCGGCGTTAAAGCCAAGTTTTATCAGGCTTCCAGCAGCGAGATGTTCGGGGACGCCCCACCCCCCCAAAATGAAAACACCCCGTTCCGGCCGAGAAGCCC